>DATIBR010000192.1 GCA_035457425.1 Terriglobales bacterium | reverse complement strand
TCCTCGGCGCCCTCCGCGCCTCGGCGTTGGACTTGAGGCTCCCCGCGTTGACAGTCCGCGGGCTGTTCCGTATCATAAAGTCTTTGCTGTTCTGCAGTTGCCCGTCCAGAGGCGCTCTTTCACGCAATTCTGCGTGAGCCGGAAAGTCCTCAGCGGTCTTCTTGCGTTTTAATTCTTTGGGAGACTTTGCATGTCTACGTATTTCCCCAAGGGGGAGATTGCGCGCAGTTGGTATGTCGTCGACGCCGAGGGCCAGACCCTCGGGCGCCTGGCCGCGCGCGTGGCCCGCATCCTGAGCGGTAAGGACAACCCCAGGTACACGCCCTTCCTCGACACCGGCTCGCACGTCGTCATCATCAACGCGGAGAAGATCCGCGTCACCGGCCTGAAGTCGGAGCAGAAGCGCTATCACCGCTACACCGGCTTCCCCGGCGGCCTGCGCACCGAGGAGTTCAAGAAGCGCTTCGAGCGTTCGCCCGAGCGGCTGATCGAAGACACCATCACCGGCATGCTGCCGCACACCAAGCTGGGCCGGCAGATGGCGACCAAGCTCAAGGTCTACCGCGGCGACAAGCATCCGCACGAAGCGCAGCAGCCGCAAGCCATCACCGTCACTCGCAAGAGCGACGCCCGCGCCGAAGCGAAGCTCGCCAAGCGCGCATAGGTTTCCGCAGCTCGCGAGAGCTGCGATCTTTTTTGAGAAAGGTTTTCAGGGCTAAAGGCCAAGCGCCAAAAGCCAAGAGCGAATATGGCAGAACAGGTTCAGTACTACGGCACCGGCCGGCGCAAGAGCTCGACCGCGCGCGTGTTCCTCCGCCCCGGCTCGGGCAAGTTCACGGTGAACGACCGCGAGTTCGAGCAGTATTTCGTGACCGAAGCGCAGCGCGTGGCGGCCAAGCAGTCGCTGGTGGCCAGCGACACCGCCGCGACCTTCGACGTGGTCGCCCGGGTCGCCGGCGGCGGCGTGAACGGCCAGGCCGACGCGGTCCGCATGGGCGTGGCCCGCGCGCTGCTCGAGTTCAACGCCGAGCTGCGCAAGACGCTGAAGTCGCAGGGCATGTTGCGCCGCGACCCGCGCCAGAAAGAGCGCAAGAAGTACGGCCAGAAGGGCGCGCGCAAGCGCTTCCAGTTCTCGAAGCGATAGTTTCGAGTTTCCGGTTTCGGGTTTCGAGTAGCCGAGGCCGGAGAGAGAGTTTGGTTCGGGGTCTCGAAACTTGAGACCCGAGACCTGAAACAGCAGTCAATTTCCCGTCCTCGCCGCATGGTGAGGCGGGGCAACAGACGGGAGTAATCGGGAAGGCGCAGCTGGACCGACCCGATGCGATTCCAACGAGGAGGAAGTTTGGCGACCATCACCATGAAGGAGCTGCTCGAAGCGGGCGTCCACTTCGGGCACCAGACCAAGCGCTGGAATCCCAAGATGAAGGAATTCATCTTCGGCGAGCGCAACGGGATCTACATCATCGACCTGCAGAAGACGCTGAAGATGTTCAAGGACGCGTCGAAGTTCGTCACCGACTCGGCCGCCGAGGGCAAGACCATCCTGTTCGTCGGCACCAAGCGGCAGGCGCAGGACGCCATCGCGGAAGAGGCGCAGCGCTGCGGCATGTTCTACGTGAACAACCGCTGGCTGGGCGGCCTGCTCACCAACTGGGTGACGGTGCAGAAGTCGGTGAAGCGGCTGAAGGAGCTCGACGAGATGGCCGTGGACGGCCGCTACGAGCTGCTGCCGAAGAAGGAAGTCATCAAGCTGGAGCGCGAGCGCAAGCACCTGCAGGCGAACCTGGCGGGCATCAAGAACATGAACACCCTGCCCGACCTGGTCTTCGTGATCGACTCCAACAAGGAGCAGATCGCGGTGCGCGAGGCGCGCAAGCTCGGCATCCCGGTCGTCGCCGTGGTCGACACCAACTGCGACCCCAGCGAAGTCGATTACGTCATCCCCGGCAACGACGACGCGCTGCGCGCCATCCGGCTGTTCGCCTCCAAGATCGCGGACTCGGTGGTCGAAGGCTCGAACGCCGCCACCGACAAGCAGGGCTTCACGCCGCAGGGCGGCGCGACCGAGGGCGAAGGCGAAGGCGTCACCGGCGATGCGATGGCCGCGGGCGTGGGCGAAGGCGGCGAGGAAGGCGCACCGCGCAAGGCTCCGGCCGCCGCGGGCGCCGAGAACGAAGAAGCGCACGTCGAGACGCTCTAGGGCCGTGCGGCGGCGGGCGACTCGCCCGCCAAGAGTCGTTTCGAGTTTTGCGGAATCTAATGTTGGATGACCCGCGCGCTCGTCCGGCGCGGGTTCTATGTGTCAGTGGTCGGTGGTCAGTGGTCGGAAAGCTGGTTTTGTCACCGACCACCGTCCACCGACCACCGGCCGATCATCCGGACCCAAGGAAAGAAGTGAATCCATGAGCACGACTATGGCCAACATCTCTGCCGCACAAGTGAAGGAGCTGCGCGAGAAGACCGGCGCTCCCATGATGGACTGCAAGCAGGCCCTCACCGAGTCGAAGGGCGACCTCGAGCAGGCCGTCGTCCTGCTGCGCAAGAAGGGCATCGCGACCGCGGCCAAGAAGGCCACGCGCGTGACGAGCGAGGGCACCGTCGGCCACTACATCCACGCCGGCGGCAAGATCGGCGTGCTGGTCGAGGTCAACTGCGAGTCGGACTTCGTCGCCCGCACCGACGACTTCCAGGCGCTGGTGAAGGACATCGCCATGCACATCGCCGCCGCGGACCCGAAGTACATCCGCAAGGAAGACGTCACGGCCGCCGACTTCGAGCGCGAGAAGGACATCTACAAGGACCAGGCGCTGAAGACCGGCAAGCCCGCCAACGTGGTCGACAAGATCGTCGAGGGCAAGATGGGCAAGTTCTACGAGGAGGTCTGCCTCTACGAGCAGCCCTTCATCAAGGAGCAGACCATCTCCGTCGGGCAGCTCATCGCGTCGAAGGTCGGCAAGCTGGGCGAGAACATCTCGGTCAAGCGCTTCGCCCGCTTCAAGGTGGGCGACGCGGGCGAGACCGTCGCCATCTCCAAGCCGGAGCAGCACGAGAAGGTTGAGGCGTAATGCGGGCGTGAGCACGACCCCGAGCCTCAGGGCGAGGGGGAGTGCGGGAGCCCGCAGCCGAAATCCTGAGCGAAGTCCGCCGCAGGCGGACGTAGTCGAAGGACCTCTATCACCAACAAGGCCCCCGAGGGCCGGAGCCACGTGCTCCGGCCTTTTCTTTTGTGACTTCCTCTCTGCCTCCGCGTCCAATGGGCTACCATCCCGGAACTTCTTCAGGAGAAGCCTATGAAGCGCATCTTCGGCCTGGTGGTAGTCGCCCTTGCCGCCGCTGCCCTGCTCTCGCCCGCGCCGCGCGCGAAGGAAAGTTCCAACGCGCCGCAGTACACCCAGGACGGCAAGCTCCTGATGCCCGCCAACTATCGCGACTGGAACTACCTCTCCTCCGGCCTGGGCATGACGTACGCCAAGAGCGGCCCCGACAACCATCCGATGTTCACCAACGTGTACGTGAACCCGGAGAGCTACCACGCGTTCCTGAAGACCGGGCAGTGGCCCGACAAGACCACACTGGTGCTCGAGGTGTACACCTCGGCGACCGAGGGGTCGATCAACCAGGGCGGGCAGTACCAGCTCGAGCCGGCCGGCGGCATCGAGGCGCACGTGAAGGACACCTCGCGCCCCGGCCACCCGTGGAAGTTCTACGGCTTCGACGAGAAGGGCGCGCCCGCCGACGCGCGCGGCGAAGGCAATCCCTGCACCAAGTGCCACAGCAAGAACGGCGCGGTGGAAGACACCTTCGTGCAGTTCTATCCCACGCTGCTCAAGGTGGCGCGCGCCAAGGGCACGCTCCGCCCGGAGAACGACATCACGAAGAAGTAAGAGGAGCCCAGGTAGGGGCCGGCGACTCGCCGGCCCTTTCTTCCGCTCGCTGTATACTGATTTCCGCATGCCCCTCGCTTTCCACCGCGTGTTGCTCAAACTCTCCGGCGAAGCGCTCTCCGCCGGGTCCGGCTTCGGCGTCGACGTGACGCGCGTGCACGAGATCGCGGGCGAGCTGGCCGAGGCGCAGGCCTTGGGCGCGCAGATCGCCATCGTCGTCGGCGGCGGCAACTTCTTCCGCGGCGTCGCCGAGCAGGCGCGCGACATGGACCGCGTCTCCGCCGACCACATGGGCATGCTCGCCACCGTCATCAACGCGCTCGCGCTGCAGGACGCGCTCGAGAAACGCGGCGTGATGACGCGCGTGATGAGCGCCATCGAGATGAACCAGGTGGCCGAGCCGTTCATCCGCCGCCGCGCCCTGCGCCACCTCGAGAAGGGCCGCATCGTCATCTTCGCCGCCGGCACCGGCAACCCCTACTTCTCCACCGACAGCGCCGCTTCCCTGCGCGCCATGGAGATCAAGGCCGACGTCGTGATGAAGGCCACCAAGGTGGACGGCATCTACGACGCCGACCCCGTCATCGTCAAGGACGCCAAGATGTTCGACCAGATCACCTACCTCGACATCCTGAAGAAGGGCCTCAAGGTGATGGACGCCACCGCCATCGCGCTCTGCCGCGAGAACAACCTGCCCATCGTCATCTTCAACCTGAACAAGCGCGGGAACATCAAGCGCGTCCTCTCCGGCGAAAAAGTCGGCAGCCTGGTCTCGGCCTAGAGAGATCCGATCGCCCGTTGTGCTCGCAGAATCGCTTGCGCCTCCGGCGCGGTTGCGCTATAACTCGCGCCCTACCGCGCCTCACCCCCTGACGCGGCGTTCGTTCCCCCGGCCTAGGTTCCCATGGCTCGGAAAGCCAACGAACGCGTTCCGCTCGACCGGAAGCGTCCCGCCAGCGCTCCCGCCAGCGCAGCCGCGCCCGCCCGGGCCCGCGCGCCGCAGTCTCGCCCCGATTCCGAAAGGCTGCAGTCCGCGCTCTACCGCATCGCCGAGAAGGCCAACTCGGCCGAGGACCTGCAGGACCTCTTCGCCTTCATCCACCAGGTGCTGGGCGAGCTGATGTACGCGAAGAACTGCTTCATCGCGCTCGCCGACCCGGTCGAAGGCATGGTGCACTTCCCCTACTGGGTCGACGAGAAAGATCCCGCGCCCAATCCCACCGGACACCGCTCGCGCAAGTACGGCCGCGGCCTCACCGAGTACGTCTTGCGGACCTGCCGCCCACTGCTGCTCGACGCCTCTGCCCTGCAAAAACTCATCGACGGCAACGAGATCGACCTCATCGGCTCGTTCTCCAACGACTGGATCGGTGTCCCGCTGAAGAAGGGAGATTCCGCCTTCGGCGTGCTCGTGCTCCAGAGCTACGACGCCGCCCACCACTACGCCGAGCAGGAAAAGGACATCCTCACCTTCGTCTCGCACGAGATCGCCAGCGCCATCGACTACCGCCGCAAGCGCGACGCGCTCGAGGAGAGCGAGAAGAAGTTCCGCGCGCTCTATCGCATCACCGAGACCGCCTCCACCGCCGAGGATCTGGACCAGATGTACGCCTCGCTCCACAAGATCATCGGCGAGCTCATGTACGCGGCGAACTTCTACATCGCCCTCTACGATCCGGTCGCCGAGTGGATCACCTTCCCGTATTACATCGACGTGGCCGAGGAGCCGCCGCCCGCGCGCAAGCCCTCGAACGGCCTCACCGAGTACGTCATCCGCACCGGCCAGCCCTTCCTCTCGCGCCTCGAGAACCTCGAGGAACTGGTGCAGGAGGGCGCCGTCAAGCGCATCGGCGCCATGTCCTTCGACTGGATGGGCGTCCCCCTCAAGAAGGGCGACGAGACCTTCGGCGTCCTCGCCGTCCAGACGTACGACGAAAAGATCCGCTACGGCGACAAGGAGAAGGAGTTGCTCACCTTCGTCTCGCAGCACGTCGCCAACGCGATCCTCCGCCGCCGCGACCAGGAAGCCGTCAAGCGCTCCGAGGAGCGCTACCGCACGCTGGTCGAGAGCGCGGTCTACGGCATCTACCGCTCCGCGCTCGATGACCGCTTCCTCGACGTCAACCCGGCGCTCGTCGAGATGCTCGGCTACTCCTCCGCCGACGAGGTGCTCGCGCTCGACGTCGCCCGCGACGTCTATCTCGACGCCGCCGAGCGCGCCCTGCTGGTCGCCAAGTACCACGACACCCGGCGCGTCGACAGCGTCGAAGTCCAGTGGAAGCGCAAGGATGGCTCGCCCATCACCGTCCGCCTCAGCGGGCGCGCCGTCCTCAACGCCCGCGGCGAGACCGAAGGCTTCGAGATGATCGCCGAGGACGTGACCGAGCGCCGCGTCTTCGAGGAGCAGCTGCGCCAGTCGCAGAAGATGGAAGCCATCGGGCGGCTGGCCGGCGGCGTCGCCCACGACTTCAACAACCTGCTCACCGTCATCAAGGGCTACGCCGAGCTGCTGCTCGACGGCTACGGCGGCGCCGACCCGCGCCGCGGCGAGCTCGACGAGATCCGCAAGGCCGCCGACCGCGCCGGCGCCCTCACCCGCCAGCTGCTCGCCTTCAGCCGCCAGCAGGTCCTCGCGCCCAAGACGCTCAACCTCAACCAGGTCGTCCGCAGCATGGAAGCCCTCTTGCGGCGGCTGCTGGGTGAGAGCATCGAGCTCTCCATCACCCTCGGCCACGACGCCGGCCAGCTGCGCGCCGACCCCGGCCAGCTCGAGCAGGTGCTCATGAACCTCGCCATCAACGCGCGCGACGCCATGCCCCGCGGCGGCAAGCTCACCATCTCCACCGCCAACGTCGAGATCGACGAGCTCTACGCCCGCGAGCACCCCAGCATCGCCCCCGGCCGCTACGTGCAGCTCGCCGTCTCCGATACCGGCGTCGGCATGGACGACGAGACCAGGAACCGCATCTTCGAGCCCTTCTTCACCACCAAGGAGATGGGCAAGGGCACCGGCCTCGGCCTCTCCACCGTCTACGGCATCGTCAAGCAGTCTGGCGGCGACATCTGGGTCTCCAGCGAGATCGGCGCCGGCACCACCTTCACGGTGTGCCTCCCACGCGTGGACGCGCCACCCGAGGTCACCCCCGGCCAGGGCACGCCGGTCGCGCACCGCGCTCCCCACACCGCCACCGTGCTGCTGGTCGAGGACGAAGCCGGCGTCCGCGCCCTGGTGCGCAAGTTCCTCGAGCGCTCCGGCTACTTCGTGCTGGAAGCCAGCAACCCCCACGACGCGCTCGCCACCGCGCAGCGCCACCCGGGCGCCATCGACCTGCTGCTCACCGACGTGGTGCTGCCGCGCATGAGCGGCAGCGAGCTCTCCCAACGCCTGCAGGAGCTGCGTCCCGGCACCCGCGTCCTGTTCATGTCCGGCTACACCGACGACGCCATCGTCCACCACGGCGTGCTCTCCGCCGGCGCCACCTTCGTGCAGAAGCCCTTCACCGCCGACGCCCTCACGCACAAGCTGCGCGAGATCCTGGAAGCGGACCCGGAGCTGCGGTAAGCAACAAGCGACAAGCAATCAGCGAGGACCGGTCACGCCGGCGTATCGCTTATTGCTTATTGCTTCTTCTATAATCGCCGGTTTCGCAGGCAAGGAGAGTCCCCACATGGCCATGGCCAACATTCCGGCGCTGAAAGACGACTTTGGCAAACTGAAGGCGCGCATGGACAAAGCGGTCGCCGACTTCCAGGCGCACATGGCGGGCGTCCGCACCGGCCGCGCCAACGTCCACATGCTCGACGCCATCCGGGTCGATTACTACGGCAGCGAGATGCCGCTCAACCAGATCGCGCAGGTGCACGCCGCCGACGCCCAGATGCTCACCATCCAGCCCTTCGACCCGTCGTCGGCCCAGGCCATCGAAAAAGCTATCCGCACCAGCGACCTGGGCTTCAACCCGCAGAACGATGGCAAGATGATCCGCGTGCCCGTCCCGCCGCTCACCGAGGAGCGCCGCAAGGAGATGGTGAAGCACCTGCACAAGGTGCTCGAAGACCACCGCACCGCCGTCCGCAACATCCGCCGCGACGGCAACGACGCCATCAAGAAGGCGCTCAAGGACAAGAAGATCACCGAGGACGACGAGCGCCGCGCCCACGACGAGCTCCAGAAGCTCACCGACGCCGAGATCAAGAAGATGGAAGAGATGTCGGCGGGGAAAGAGAAAGAAGTGATGCAGGTCTGAAAGGAAGCCTTCAGACTTCCGACGTCAGACTTCAGCCGGGCGTGCCAGCGCACGCCCTTTGTTTTTGGCTGACGACTGACGACTGAAGACTGAAGTCTGAAGACTTATACTGCTCTCACCATGCCGTCGACCAAGGTCGTCCACGCCGCCTGCCCGCACGATTGCCCCGACGCCTGCGGCGTCCTCATCACCGTCGACCAGCTCAGCGGCAAGGCGACGAAGATCCAGGGCGACCCGGCGCATCCGGTGACGCGCGGATTCCTCTGCGCCAAGGTCGCCAAGTACCTCGACCGCGTCTACTCGCCCGACCGCGTCCTTTATCCCATGCGCCGCGTCGCGCCCAAAGGCAGCGGCGGTCCCGGCGCGTTCGCGCGCATCCCGTGGGACGAAGCGCTGCGCGAGGTCGCCGCGAAGCTCCAGCAGGTCGCGCGCGACTTCGGCCCGGAGGCCATCCTGCCTTATTCCTACGGCGGGACGCTGGGCGCGCTCGGCAACGCCTCCATGGACCGCCGCTTCTTCCACCGGCTGGGCGCCTCGCAGCTCGACCGCACCATCTGCGCCACCGCCGGCGGCGACGCCATCGTCTCCCTGCTCGGCAAGAAGCTCGGCACCGAGCCCGAGCAGTTCGCGCACTCAAAGCTCATCCTGGCGTGGGGCGCCAACATCCACGGCACCAGCGTGCACCTGTGGCCGTTCATCGAAGACGCGCGCCGCCAGGGCGCCAAGCTGGTGGTCATCGATCCCTACCAGACGCGCACCGCGAAGTGCGCCGACTGGTACATCCCCATCCACCCCGGCACCGACGTCGCGCTGGCGCTGGGGATGCTGCACGTCATCATCACGGAAGACCTCTACGACAAGGATTACGTCGCGCGCGCGACCGTCGGCTTCGAGCAGCTGCGCGAGCGCGTGCGCGAGTACCCGCCGGAAAAAGTGGCGCAGTGGACCGGCGTGCCGGCCGAAGACATCCGCAAGCTGGCGCGCGACTACGCCGGCGCGCGCCCCGCCGCCATCCGCGTGAACTACGGCGTGCAGCGCGCGGAGAACGGCGGCGCCGCCATGCGCGCCATCGCCATGCTCCCGGTGGTCACCGGCTCGTTCCAGCACGCCGGCGGCGGCATCTGCCTCTCGACCTCGGGCGCCTACGGCCTCGACGAAGCCGCGCTCACGCGCCCCGACCTGATGCAGGCCGCGCTCGGCCGCCCCGCCCGCGTGCTCAACATGAGCGAGCTCGGCCGCGTCCTGCTCGACCTGAACGATCCGCCGGTGCAGGCGCTGTTCGTCTACAACTCCAACCCCGCCGCCATCGCCCCCGACCACAACCGCGTCATCCGCGGCCTGCGGCGCCCGGACCTCTTCACCGTGGTGCACGAGCAGTTCTTCACCGACACCACCGACTACGCCGACGTCGTCCTGCCCGCCACCACCTTCTTCGAGCACAAGGACATCCAGACCTCCTACGGGCACTACTACCTCGGCATGTCGAACCAGGCCATCGCGCCGCTGGGCGAGGCGCGCAGCAACGTGGAGCTGTTCCGCGCGCTCGCCAAGGCCATGGGCTTCCCCGAGCCCTGCTTCGACGAGACGGTGGACGCGATGCTCGACGCCGCCCTGGCCGGCGGCTCCCCCACGCTCCAGGGCATCACGCGCGAGCGCCTCGAAGCCGAAGGCCACATCCGCCTTCACCTCAACGGCTCTTCACGGCCGACGGCCGCCGACCGAGGGCCGACGGCCTTCTTCCTCCCTTTCGCCGCCGGCCAGTTCCCTACGCCGTCTGGCAAGGCCGAGCTTTACAGCGCCGCGCTCGCCGCGCAGGGCATCGACCCCATCGCGTCGTTCGTGCCGCCGCGCGAGTCGCGCCACACCGAGGCGGCGAAGAAGTATCCGCTCGAGCTGCTCGGCCGCAAGGCCGACAACTACCTGAACTCCACTTTCTCGAACCTGCCTTCGGTGCAGGAGATGGAAGAAGACGGCCTGCTCGAGATCCACAGCGCCGACGCGGCCGCGCGCGGCATCGCGGAGGGCGCGGCGGTGCGCGTCTTCAACGACCGCGGCGCCATCACGCTGAAGGCGCGCGTGAACGGCTCGGTGCCGCGCGGCGTCGTCGCCGCCCGCCTGAAGTGGGCCAAGCTCTCGCCCGAGAAGCAGAACATCAACGTCCTGACCTCGGAGCGGCTCACCGACATCGGCCGCGGCGCGACGTTCTACTCCTGCCTGGTCGAGGTCGCGCCCGCGAAATAACACAGGAGGGCGCAGAGGACGCGGAGGAGTTCTTTTTCTTCCTGTCTCCTCTCCCTTTTCCTCTTCTTGCGTGAGCTACATTGCCCGCACTCCCGGAAAGAAAAGAAACGGGTTTCCTCCGCGTCCCCTGCGTCCTCCTGTGTTCCCTTGACTTTGATCTTGCAAGAATAAAGCCCGGCGCTTGCGCACCGGGCTTCCCTATTCTTCGACGTTCAGCAGCGCGTTAGGCGGACTTCCGCTCGCCGCCCTGGCCCTGGTTCTGACCCTGGTTCTGGCCACGGTTGCGATCTTCCGTCCCCTGTCCCTGGTCACCCTGGGTGGGCTTCTTCTCGTTGGGGTTCGGCATGTTGCCGCCCTGCTTCTCGCGGTTTTCCATGCCTTCGCCCTGCTGATTACGATTACGATCGTCCATCTGAGTGTTCTCCTATTGGGACTTGGGAGATGAGATTCGCACCCACTGTTCGGTGCTGCCCCATTCCAGCAGCAGCCCTCGATTTTCGCGGCGGCTTCGCCCGTCGGCCGTTGCGCCGCCGATGTCGCCACCGCGGCCCGCGCGTCGTCTAATCGGGCGTGCGATCCGCGCGCCATCGCGGCATCCCGGGCCCCGGTTCTCAGGTATTCGCTTGTCTATGCACATGCAGCCTCTTTCCGTATAATGACCAATTCCTAGTCTCCCAGTAGAGGTCGTCCTATTTCCGCCTTTTTTTCGGGATTGTCTTGTCTCGCACGTCGCGCACGTTCGGCGGCGGCGGGCCGCTTTCTCTTCGCGACCCTCCTGCTGGTACTTTTCTCCGGTCTTTTCAGCGGATTGGCCCAGGCCCAGGAGGTCGTGAAGAGCGTCGAGATCCACGGCCAGCGCCGCATCCCGGCCGAGAGCATCCGCGCGCGCATCTTCACCCGCGCCGGCGACGTCTACGACCCGGCCGGCGTCGAGCGCGACTTCAATTCCCTGTGGAACACCGGCTACTTCGAGGACCTGCGCATCGAGCGCGAGGACGTGGCCGGCGGCGTGGTCATCCACATCTACGTGAAGGAGCGGCCGACCATCCGCCGCATCGAGTACAAGGGCCTTAACTCGGTCTCGCAGTCCGACGTGCTCGACCGCTTCAAGGAGCGCAAGGTCGGCCTCACGGTCGAGAGCCAGTACGACCCCACCCGCATCAAGCGCGCCGAGACCGTCCTGAAAGAGCTGCTGGGCGAGCACGGCCGCCAGTTCGCCAAGGTCACCCCGGAGATCCATCCCATCCCGCCCGGCGCCGTCGCCGTGCTCTTCAACGTGGTGGAAGGCCCCAAGGTCAAGGTCGGCAAGATCCGCTTCGAGGGCAACAAGCACATCTCCGGCCGCAAGCTGCGGCGCGCCATGGTCAACCTGCGGCCCATCGGCATCCCGCACTCCATCTTCCTCGAGAACCTCTGGGCCAAGACCTACGACGCCTCCAAGCTCACCGAAGACACCGAGCGCGTGCGCGACGCCTACCAGCAGAGGGGCTACTTCAAGGCCCTGGTCAACGACCCCAAGACCAAGGTGCGCGACACCGGCGGCATCAACTTCCCGTTCTTCTGGAAGTCGAAGAAGGGCAAGGCGATCGACATCACCCTGCCCATCGAGGAAGGCGAGCGCTACCGGCTGGGGTCCATCACCTTCAAGAACAACAAGGCCATCGCCGACCAGAGGGCGCTGCGCGGCCTCTTCCCCATCAAGGACGGCGACATCTTCGACATCTCCGCCATCCGCAAGGGCCTGCAGAACCTGACCAAGGCGTACGGCGAGTACGGCTACATCAACTTCACCTCCATCCCCGACACCAAGATCGACGACGACAAGAAGGTCATCTCGCTCGAGATCGACGTGGACGAGGGCAAGCAGTTCTACGTCCGGCGCATCGAGTTCGAGGGCAACACGACCACGCGCGACAAGGTCATCCGCCGCGAGCTCGCGGTGGAGGAAGGCGGCCTCTACAACTCCCGCCTCTGGGACATGAGCATCCTCCGCCTGAACCAGCTCAACTACTTCGAGCAGCTCAAGCCCGAGCAGGACACCGTCATCCGCCGCAACGAGGGCGAGGGCACCGTCGACCTCACCCTCAAGCTCAAGGAAAAGGGTAAGAACCAGATCGGCTTGAACGGCGGCGTCAGCGGCCTCTCCGGCTCCTTCGTCGGCCTCAGCTACCAGACCAACAACTTCCTCGGCCTGGGCGAGACGCTCACCATCCAGGCGAACGTGGGCTCGCGCGAGAAGAACCTGCTGTTCGGCTTCACCGAGCCGTACATGTTCGACCGCCCCCTCCAGACCGGCTTCACCATCTACCACCGCTCTTACGACTACGACCAGGCGCGCATCGCCGCCGAGCTCAGCGGCCAGCAGCTCAACCTGCCCCAGTCCTTCCTCAACACGCTGCAGAACTACCGCCAGTCCTCCACCGGCATCTCGCTCTACGCCAGCTATCCGCTGCGCCACTCCTTCAAGCGCGTCGGCCTCACCTACGCGCTCGACCGGACGTCCATCGATACCTTCAGCGACGCCTCGCGCTTCGCCTTCGAGAACATCGACTTCCGCAGCATCTCCGGTCCCAACGCGCTGCGCGGCATCGTCACCAGCAAGCTGCTGCCCAGCTTCAGCTTCTCGACCATCAACAACAACTTCCGCCCCACCGGCGGCAACAGCCTCTACCTCGGCGGCGAGATCGCCGGACTCGGCGGCAACGTCCGCTCGCTCCGTCCCATCGTCGAGTACAAGATCTGGTTCCCGATGAAGGGACTGCGCTTCACCCATGATCCCGGCAACGCGCCCCAGATCCTCGGCGTGCGCCTGCAGGCTTCCTACCTGACGGGCTGGGGCGGCATCGTCGCGCCTCCCTTCGAGCGCGCCTACATGGGCGGCGACACCGACCTGCGCGGCTTCGACATCCGCACCATCTCGCCCGCCATCTACCTGGTGCAGAAGGTCAACTTCCCGCTCCAGAACCCCGACGGCTCCTTCGTCCCCATCGACCCCAGCAACCTGCGTCGCGGCGTCGTCACCGTGCCGGTGCCGATGCGCCGCCTCATCTTCCCCGGCGGCGACACCAGCATCGTCTCCAACGTCGAGTACCGCATCCCCATCGCCGGCCCGGTCACCTTCGCCCTGTTCAACGACTTCGGCATGGACTTCGTGGCGCGCCCGTCGCAGCTCAAGCTCTCGCCCGCCTCGCTCGACGCCCTCAACAGCAGCACCTTCGGCTGCCCGGCCATCAACCCGGACTTCAGCTGCGCGGGCTTCGCGCTGCCGCCTTTCGACCAGCAGATCGATCCCATCTCCGCCACCAACTACGTGCCGCGCATGTCCACCGGCGCCGAGATCCAGATCCTCATGCCGGTCATCAACGCGCCCCTGCGCGTCTACTACGCTTTCAACCCGCTGACGCTCGACACCTTCATCAACGGCAATACCCAGATCACACGCGACATGTTCCCGCCCGGCGGCGCCGGCGATTTCAGCTTCCAGCAGGCGGTCCGCAATGAATCCCTCGCCGGCGGCGGCCGCGCCCGCCTCCACGAGCCCCGCTCCACCTTCCGCTTCTCCGTCTCCACCACCTTCTAGGCGGAACTCTCTTGGCACTCCCGGTGTGACCTGCGTCACATCCAGCATCCGCGGCATCCCATAGTCTGGTGATGGCGATGACCCGTCGCACCACAGTCCGCAGCCGTGCCCTTTCCGCGCTCGTCGCGCTCGGCACGATCGCATTCCTGTTTGCGACCCCGCTGATGGCGTGCGCCATGGAAACGGCCGCGCTCGCGGTGAGCGAAGCCGAGTGCTGCCGCCAGATGCACGGTGACTGCCACGACCAGGTCGGGCCGGCGTCACACCAGTGCTGCCGCACCGTGGCGGGCGTGCCTGACGCCTTCGCGCCCCACAAGACCTCGTCCATCGATTTCGACCAGGTTGCGGTGCTGCCTGCTCCCATCGCCGTCCACACGGAAAGGCCGGCGGAGGCAAGCTCGCTGACCAGCGACCGCTCGCCACCCACTTCTCCGCCGCGTTGTAGCTCCGTCCTTCGTATCTAGCCCTTCGTGTCTCTCGCGGACGCCGTAGCGTGTCCGCCCCACTCGATCCTCGTGGAGGGAAGACATGAAAGGCCTTGCTGTACTCGTACTCTCGCTGCTCGCTGTCTGGCCCGCGATGGGCCAGCAGGAGCCGCCCGCACTTTTGGACGCGATGCTCGCGCAGCATCACGTCGAGACCAGCGCGCCGACTTATACGCTCGACGACCTCGAGGCAGCCGCGCTGACCGGCAATCCTGGACTGAAGGCGGCCGCTGCCCGCATAGCGGTCGTCGAGGCCCGCGCGCCGCAAGCCGGCGCTCTGGAAGATCCCATGCTCCAGGTCCGCACCTGGGGCGTTCCGCTGCGCCGCCCCTGGGACCTCGACCGGTCGCAGAACATGGTGATGCTCTCGCAGGCCCTACCCGGGCCGGGCAAGCGCGGGCTGGCCGACAAAGTCGCGCGGCAGGACGTCGCCATCTCGCGCAGCGAACTGGAGGCGATGCGCCGCGACGTCCTGCTGCAGGTGCGCCAGGCGTATTACGACCTCCTGCGCAATCGCGACGAGCTGCTGCTGCACGACCGCCAGGTGGCGCTGGCGCGCCAGGCCTTCGAGGCCGCGCGCATCAAGTACAGCGTCGGCAAGGTCCCGCAGCAGGACACGCTCAAGGCGCAGATCGTGCTCACGCGCCTGGTCGAGCACCTCGTCATGCTCGACGAGCAAGGCGCCATGGCGCGCGCTCGGCTCAACACGTTGCTCGGCCGCGGTCCGGGCGAACCGCTCCGCGTGGTCGGCGCCTACACCTCGCCCGACCAGCTGCCCGCCCTCAGTGAGTTGGAGCGCGCCGCGATCGCCAATCGCCCGGAGCTGGCCGGCCTTCGCCGATCCGTTCAGCAGGGCGAAGACAAGCTGGCTCTGGCCCGCAAGACCTACCTGCCCGACTTCCAGGTCGGCGCCGGATACATGCTCGGTCCCACCGGGATGGAGTTCCGCAACGGCTACATGGCGGAGTTCTCCATGACGCTGCCGTGGTTCAACAAGCGCCGGCACGATTCGGAGATCGCGGAAGCCAGCGCGGAGATCAGCCTGCGCAACGCGGAACTGGAGAGCAAGCGCAACGCCGTCCGGCAGGAACTGCAGGAGGCGCTCATCCGCGTGCAATCGGCCAAGCGCCTCGTCGACCTTTACCGCAACACGCTGGCACCGCAGGTCGACAGCGCGCTGCGCTCCGCCTCCGCCGCCTACCAGACCGACCGGACGGATTTCCTGAACCTGATCGACAGCCAGAACATGGCGCTCGACGTCCGCACCGCCTATTACCGCTCGCTCGCGGACCTCGATACGCGATTGAGCGAGCTGGAGCGCGCCACCGGCACGCCCATCCGCCGCGCGATTTCGCCGCGGCAGGGAGAAGCTCCATGACACGCAAAGAGATCACTTTGACCGTCGCCGGCGTCGCGCTCGGACTCGCCCTCGCCGCCGGATACTTGGCATGGCGAGATCAGTCCAAGTCTGCAACGGCGGCTCCCATGGTCGCACCGGCCGCGGCTCCGCCGGACCACTCGGCGCACCGCCCGGGCGCGGCAGGCGCGGAAGCCGCTTCCGTGATGCTGAGCGACGCCGAGCAGAAGTCCATCGGCGTCCAGCTCACAGCCATCACGCGCCGCGACATCGCGAGCGACCTGCTCTTGCCCGGCCGCGTGGACGAAGCCGAGACGCAGCTCTCGACCATCAGCGCGCGCGTCGCCGGCCGCATCGACAGGCTCTTCCTCGATTTCACCGGGCAGCCGGTTCGTCGCGGGCAGGCGGTGGCCTCGATCTACAGCCCCGACCTGCTCACCGCCGCGCAGGAATACCGGCTGGCGCTCGAGAGTCAGGAACGTCTTGCCAACGCCACCGCGGAAGCGCGCGAGCAGGCGAACGACCTCGTCGCCGCCAGCCGGCGCAAGCTGGAGCTTTGGGGCCTGAGCGCCAGCCAGATCGACGAACTCGCCGCGGGCAGGTCCGCTGTCAATGTCACGACCTATTCCCCGGCCTCCGGCGTCGTCAAGGAGCGCAAAGTCACCGCTGGGCAATATGTCTCCGAGGGCGAGGCGCTCTTCACCATCGCGGACCTCAGCCGCGTGTGGGTCCTGGCCGACGTTTACCAGGACGAGCTCTCGCGCCTGCGCACCGGCGCTGCCGCAGAGATCACCACCGACGCTCTCCCCGGCACGAAGTTGCGCGGGCGCGTCAGCTTTCTCGATCCCAATGTCAGCCCCGAAACGCGCACCACCGCCGCGCGCATCGAGGTCGCGAACCCTGAGCTTCGCCTCCGCCCGGGCATGTTCGTGCGCGTGCGGCTCGACGTGGGGAAGCGCGCGCCCACGCTCGCCGTTCCGCGCACGGCGGTGCTCGACACAGGGGCCGATCAGCTGGTCTACGTCGCCCGCGGGAACGGCGAGTTCGAGCAGCGCCCGGTGCGGTTGGGCGAAGCCACCGACGGCTACTACCCCGTGCTCTCCGGCCTGAAGGAGGGCGAGAGCGTCGTCACGCGCGGCGCGTTCATGATCGATTCGCAGACGCGGATCACCGGCGGGATGTCCGGCATGTTCGGCGGGGCGAAGGAGTACTCGAGTCAGCCATCGCCTCCATCCCAAACCCGCGGCGCGACCCTGCGCCTGATGTTCGACCCCGCGGAGCCCAAGGGCGGGCAGCCGGTGAACATCAAGGCCCACCTCACCGACGACGCCGGCAAGAACGTGGCAGGCGCGGAGGTCGCCGTCACCTTCTTCATGCCCGCGATGCCCTCGATGGGCATGGGGGAGATGAAGGCCGAGGCGGCTCTCGCGTGGGACGGCTCCGCCTACGCCGGGCAGCTCAACGTGCCGATGTCAGGCGCGTGGACCGTGACCGCGGTCGCGCGCAAGGACGGCGCCCTCATCGCGCAACAGCGAACGCGCGTGACGGCGAAGTGAGGAGACAGCCATGATCAATAAGCTGATCGAATTCTCGCTCCGCAACCGTCCCATCATCCTCGTCGCCTACATCGCGCTCGCGCTCTGGGGCTACTGGGCGATGCTGCACACGCCCATCGACGCCATCCCCGACCTGAGCGAGAACCAGGTCATCGTCTTCACCGACTGGCCCGGTCGCGGTCCCCAGGAGGTCGAGGACCAGATCACCTATCCGCTCACCGTCAACTTGCAGGGCTTGCCGGGCGTACGCGCGGTGCGCTCCTCGTCGGCCTTCGGCTTCTCGATGATCAACGTCGTCTTCAACGACGACGTCGACGTCTACTTCGCCCGCACCCGCGTCCTGGAACGCCTGAACCTGTCGTCCAGCTTCCTCCCGCAGGGGGTGATGCCGACACTCGGGCCCGACGCCACCGGCGTCGGCCAGGTCTTCTGGTACACCGTCGAAGGCCCGTACGACCAGGCACAACTGCACTCACTCCAGCATTGGTACATCCGCTACGTCCTCAACTCGGTGCCAGGGGTGGCCGAAGTCGCCTCCGTGGGCGGCCACCTGAGCGAATACCAGGTCGATGTCGACCCGCTCAAGCTCCGCTCTTACAACCTTCCGCTCAAGACGGTCTACGAGGCGGTGGAACGTTCGAACACCAACGTCGGCGCCAAGGTCGTCGAAGCCAACGACCGCGAGTTCGTCGTTCGCGGCCTTGGCCTGATCCGTTCCACCCGGGATGTGGAAGACATCGTCCTTTCGAGCCGCAACGGGACACCCGTCTATTTGCGGAACGTTGCCACCGTCACCCTGGGTCCGCAGTTCCGCCGCGGCCTGCTCGACGACGCCGGCAAGCAGGTGGTGGGCGGGGTCGTCATCATCCGCTACGGCGCCAACGCGCGCGAGGTCATTGATGGCGTCAAGCAGCGACTCGACGAGCTCAAGCCCGGCCTGCCCCCCGGCGTCACCATCCGCTCCTTCTACGACCGCAGCGAGCTGATCGACCGCTCCGTCGACACCCTCAAGCACGCCCTCATCGAAGAGATCCTGCTCGTCACCCTCGCGCACATCATCTTCCTCTGGCACTTCCGCAGCATCCTCGTGGTCACGCTCCCGCTGCCCCTCGCCGTCGGGAGTTCGTTCCTGATGATGTACTACGCCGGCATCACCTCGAACATCATGTCGCTCGGCGGCATCGCCATCGCCATCGGCGTGCTCGTCGATGCCGGCATCGTCATGACCGAGAACGTCATTCGCCAGGCCGAGAGGTACGCCGAAGGCCACGGCGACTATGTGCCCTACATCCGCGAGATCACCCTGCGCGCCGCCAAGATCGTCGGCCGTCCCATCTTCTTCGCCATGACCATCATCATCCTGGCCTTCATCCCGGTGTTTGCCCTCACCGGCATGGAAGGCAAGATGTTCCACCCGCTCGCCTTCACCAAGACGTTCGCGATGGTCGCCTCCACCATCATTGCGGTCACACTCGTGCCCGTGCTCTGCACCTTCCTCATCCGGGGCAAGCTGCACCGGGAAGACCGGAACCCGGTGATGCACGGCCTGCAAGCCATCTACCGGCCCGCGCTCCTGTGGGCGTTGCGGAACCGGACGTTCACGTTGCTGCTCGCGGCTGTGCTGTTCGTCAGCGCCCTGTTGACCGCCACCACCATCGGCTCGGAGTTCATGCCCCCGCTGGACGAGGGCTCCGCGATGTTCATGCCCATCACCGATCCCAGCATCTCGCTCACCAAGGCGGGCGAGATCCTGGCCGAGCAGGACCGCATCATCGCCGCCGATCCGGCCGTCGACCGCGTCGTCGGCAAGGTCGGCCGGGCAGAGACGGCCACCGACCCCGCGCCCGTCAACATGGCCGAGACCGTCGTCATCTTCAAGCCCAAGGAACAATGGCCGGCGGGCACCACCAAGGACCAGATCATCCAGCGGCTCGATGAAAAGCTGCGCCTGCCCGGCGTCACCAACATCTGGACCCAGCCCATCCGCAACCGCATCGACATGCTCTCCACCGGCATCCGCACGCAGGTCGGCGTCAAGGTCTTCGGGCCCGACTTGACGAACATCGAGGACCTCTCGCTGCGGGTCCAGGAAGCGCTCCGCACCGTGCCCGGCGCGGTCGATCTCTACGCCGAACGCATCACCGGCGCCCCGTACCTCGAGATCGAGATCGACCGCCAGGCTGCCGCGCGCTACGGCATCGGCGTCGGCGAGGTGCAGGATGCCATCGAGACCGGCATCGGCGGCAAGGAGGCCGGCATCGTCATCCAGGGTCGCGAGCGCTTGCCCATTCGCGTGCGGTACGCCCGTGCCTTCCGCGAAGACATCGACCAACTCCGCCACGTCGTCGTCAACGCCCCCAACGGCGCGCAGATCCCCCTCGACCAGCTCACCACCATCCGTACCGTCCTCGGTCCGGCGATGATCTCCAGCGAGAATGGCCAGCTGCGCGGCACCGTCATGCTCAACGTCCGCGGGCGCGACCCGGGCCGCTTCGTCGATGAGGCGAAAGCCGTCGTCGCGCAGCGCGTCGCGCTCCCCACCGGCTACCACATCGAGTGGAGCGGCCAATACGAGAACCAGATCCGCGCCAAGAAGCGCCTCCAGATCGTCATTCCCATCGTGGTCGTCATCATCTTCCTGCTGCTCTACTGGACCTACCACTCCGCCCAGGAGGCCGCGCACGTGCTCCTTGCGGTTCCTTTCGCGCTCACCGGCGGGGTCTTTCTGCTCAAACTGCTCGGCTACAACTTCTCCGTCGCGGTCTGGGTGGGGTTCATCGCGCTGTTCGGGACCGCCGTCCAGACCGGCGTCGTGATGGTCATATACCTCGAGGAAGCGGTCGCTCGGCGCCTCGCCGCCGACGGTGTGCTGACGCCCCAAGGCTTGCACCAGGCCGTGATCGAGGGCGCATTGCTGCGGCTGCGGCCCAAGGTCATGACCGTAGCCACGGTCGTCGCCGGCCTGCTGCCCATCATGTGGTCCACCCGCACCGGGGCCGAGGTCATGAAGCCCATCGCGACCCCGGTCTTGGGTGGCATGGTGAGCTCGCTGCTGCATGTGCTCATCGTGACGCCCGTGATCTTCACCTGGCTGCGTGAGCGCGAACTCCGTAAGTCGCTGATCCCCGATAACGACCGGGCGGAGGAGGACGCCAGCGTCTGACCACCGAGCATGGGTGAGCGGTTTGCCACGCCTGCCCAACCCGCCTATAATGGCTGCTACTCGCAGCCCTGAGATTTTTCAGTGAGAAGCCTCCGTTCCTGCCTGTCCCCCGTCCAATGGATGAGCGCGCAGGCCGCCGTCTGAAGGGTTTCTGAGGGATCCTGGAGTACACCGAAGGAGTTCACGAGAAACAATGAATCGCACGCACGCACGTATCGCCCTGGCCCTGGCCGTCATCCTGTCGCTCACCGCATTCGCGCAGACCACGCGCGCGGCCGCCTCGCCGGCGCCCGCTTCGCCTGCCGCCCCCGCGCCCACCAAGGTCGGCATCATCAACATGCAGATGGCCATCCTGGCTTCCAACGAGGGCCAGCGCGACTTCGCCGCCCTGCAGAAGCGCTTCGACCCCAAGAGCGTCGAGATCAAGACCAAGCAGGACGAGATCAAGGCGCTCCAGACCCAGATGCAGACCCAGGGCGACAAGATGAACGAGGACGCCCGCCAGAGCCTGCTCCGCCAGATCGACCAGAAGCAGACCGCCCTCAAGCGCCTCGCCGAAGACGCGCAGAAGGATTTCCAGACGCAGTCCAACGACATCGGCAACGCCATCGGCACCAAGATCTTCAAGACGCTCGACAAGTGGGCGACGGCCAACGGCTTCGCCGTCATCATCGACGTCGGCAACGAGCAGAACACCAACGTGCTGTGGGCCGCCCAGGGTGTGAACATCACCCAGGCCGTGGTCGAGGCCTACAACACCGAGTCCGGCGTGCCGGCGCCGCCCAAGCCCGCGGCCGGCGCTCCTGCGGCGCCTTCCGCCACGCGCCCGGCACAGCCACAGCCGACACCGACCAAGCCGCGCTAGTTCCCGGCTCCCGGAAAATAAAGCCGCCCACGCGGGCGGCTTTTCTTTTTCTCCCTCCGTCGCCGCGGTGTCTTTCGCGCAAACGGGTGGGCGCGGAGCGAGCGCTGGCCCGCGCGAGCACAGCGCGAGGGCCCGAAGCGGCTTGCTGCCCCGCCCTCGAGAAGAAGAGGTGAGAGATGTTCGACTCCGTTCTGCTGGAAGTCCCGCGCGCCGAGCGCCGCCGCCGCAAGCTCGCGCTCGTCGCTACCCTCGCCGGCGAAAGCCTGGTCATCGCCGCGCTCGTCGCCGTGCCGCTGCTTTACCTCGACGCCATTCCCGGAATGTCGGTGCACGCGCAGGTCCTGAACGTACCGTTGGGCCAGGCGCCGGCATCGGATCGGGATCAGCGGCCCGAGCCGGGCGGCGGGAACAGTCATGGACCATTCCTCGGCGGTCCGAGACCGATCGTGCGCAACATGTCTCCTGCGCTGCCGTATGGTCCCGCGCGGCCTGATTTTGTCGGAGAGACGATCCCCGAATTGCCCTCCACCGGACCGAGCGGCTGTTGTGGCGTGCCCGGTGGCGATCCCAACGGATTCGTACCACCGCCGCGCCCGGTCAGGGGTCCCGAGAAGCTCGTGCTCTCGCGCCTCGACCCAGGCATGATCGTCCATCGCGTCGAGCCCGCGTATCCACCGCAAGCGAAGCTGATCCGCGTACAAGGAGAAGTCATCCTGCACGCGGTGATCGCCAAAGACGGCGGGGTTGAAAGCCTCCGCGTCGTCAGTGGCCATCCCATGCTCGTCGGAGCTGCACTCGAGGCGGTACGGCAGTGGCGCTTTCGTCCCTACTATCTCAACGGCTCACCCATCGAGGTCGAGGCGCAGGTCACCGTCCGCTTCGTCCTCGGCGACTGAGGAGGAGAAGCCCGCGGCCGGACGCTTCCCCACGTCTGGCCGCGGTTCCCTTCATTGGGAGCCGGAAGAATTTTCCGCCGCGCGGTGGAAAAGCCTGTGAACAACGCGGGCGTGTGAGGGAGGTTACGAAATGATTTCAGTCAGTTACGCAGATTGCATCCATTCTGCGGCAACCGGCAAAGTGGATTGGAATGAGCGGGTTGGGCTTCTAAGGCCCGGCGCGGCCTCCGTCGCGCGGCCGTCGGGGAACCCGCCGCCGGCGCGCCTGGGAGTTTTGCACATGCGCCATGCACGGAGGTGCGTGAACCCCGCGTAAGAACTGCCTTTGCTGCACGCGCCCCGGTGCGAAAAACGCCTACTCTTCGCCCACGCGCAGCACGGCCAGGAAGGCCTCCTGCGGGATGTCGACCTTCCCGATGCGCTTCATGCGCTTCTTGCCTTCCTTCTGCTTCTCCAGCAGCTTGCGCTTGCGCGTGATGTCGCCGCCGTAGCACTTCGCCAGCACGTTCTTGCGGATCGCGCCCACCGTCTCGCGCGCGATGATCTTCGCGCCGATGGCCGCCTGGATCGCCACTTCGAACATCTGCCGCGGGATGAGCTCTTTCATCTTCGCCGCCAGCGCGCGCCCGCGCTCGTACGCGAAGTCGCGATGCACGATGAGCGAGAGCGCGTCCACCGCCTCGCCCCCCACCAGGATGTCGAGCTTCACCATCGGCGACTCCCAGTAGCCCGACAGGTGGTAGTCGAGCGACGCGTAGCCCTTCGACACCGACTTCAGCCGGTCGTAGAAATCCAGCACGATCTCCACCAGCGGCAGCTCGTAGGTCAGCATCACGCGGTTCGCGCTCACGTATTCGAACGCCTTCTGCTTGCCGCGCTTCTCTTCCACCAGCTTCAGGATGTTCCCCACGAACTCTTCGGTCGTCAGGATGGTCGCCAGGATCACCGGCTCCTCGACCTTCTCGATCTCGGTGGTGTTCGGCCAGCGCGAGGGATTGTCGACCTCGAGCACGCTGCCGTCCGTCTTGGTCACCTTGAAGCGCACGCTGGGCGCCGTGGTGATGAGGTCGAGCTTGTGCTCGCGCTCCAGCCGCTCCTGGATGATCTCCATGTGCAGCAGGCCCAGGAAGCCGCAGCGGAAGCCGAAGCCGAGCGCCGCCGAGCTCTCCGGCTCGAAGAAGAAGGAGGAATCATTCAGCCGCAGCTTCTCCAGCGCCTCGCGCAGCGCGGTGTGCTCGTGCGCATCCACCGTGTAAAGCCCCGCGAACACCATCGGCTTGATCTCTTCGAACCCCGGCAGCGCGTCGATGGCCGGCCGGTCCTCGTGCGTGATGGTGTCGCCGATCTTGGTGTCGCCCACGTTCTTCAGGTTGGCGATGAGGAAGCCGACCTCGCCCGCGACCAACTCATCGATCACCACCGGCTTGGGGGTGAGCACGCCCAGCCCCTCGATGGTGAAGATCTTGCCATTCGACCACAGCCGGATGCGGTCGCCCATCTTCAGCGTGCCCTGGAACACGCGCGTCAGCACCACCACGCCGCGGTACGGGTCGAACCAGGAGTCGAAGATGAGCGCCTGCAGGTGCGTCCGCGCCAGGCCTTTCGGCGGCGGGATGCGCTGCACGATCGCCTCCAGCACCTCGGGCACGCCGTCGCCCGTCTTGGCCGAGACCAGCAGCGCGTTCGAAGCGTCCAGCCCGATGGTCTGCTCGATCATCTCCTTCACCCGCGGGATGTCGGCCGACGGCAGGTCGATCTTGTTGATGACCGGGATGATCTCGAGGCCATGGTTGATCGCGAGGTACGCGTTGGCCAGCGTCTGCGCCTCCACGCCCTGCGAGGCGTCGACCAGCAGCAGCGCGCCCTCGCACGAGGCCAGCGAGCGCGAGACCTCGTAGCTGAAGTCCACGTGCCCGGGCGTGTCGATCAGGTTGAGCTGGTACTCGGTGCCGTCCTTCGCCACGTACTTCATGCGGACGGCGTGCGCCTTGATGGTGATGCCGCGCTCGCGCTCCAGGTCCATCGCGTCCAGCACCTGGGCGTGCATCTCGCGCGCGGTCAGCGCGCCCGTCAGCTCCAGCAGCCGGTCCGCCAGGGTCGATTTCCCGTGGTCGATGTGCGCGATGATGGCGAAATTGCGGATGAACTGGCGGTCCATATGTGGGCGGCGCTGCGCGGGTAATCTCCGATTCTAACATCCGCCTTCTGCCCACCCTCAGGTAGGCGCCGGCGACCTCGCCGGCGCATGCGTCACATCCTCCGCGCTCCCGTTTTGCTATACTCCGCGCAAAATCCCATCTCAGGGAGTGCCCCTTGCGTCTCGGCCGCGTCATGCTGCTGCTCGCCTTCGCCATGCTCGTGATGGCGAGCCGCCCCGCGCGCGCCCAGTGCAATACCGACTACCGCACCACCCAGTTCTCCGAGACGCTCTTCAAGGAGAACGACTGCGTCCGCTTCACCGTCGCCCACCTGCACGTCAACCTGCTCCTGCTCTCGGTGGTGAACTGCTACGGCTTCCTGGACATCACGCGCGACCGCATCGTCTACCACTCCGTCGACGTTCCCGGCCACTCCATGAGCTTCACCCGCGCCGAGATCTCCGAGACCAAGGACTGGGACAACTTCGCCCACTTCGTCATCAAGGGCAAGAACTACAACTGGCTGCACGTGGAGCCGCGCGTGGTCGACAACCGCATCCAGGTCAACGCCGTCGACAACAAGGGCCTGACCTACAAGGCGAGCGAGCTGCTCAGCTTCGTCAACAACTTCGATACCGCCCTTGCGCGCCTCAAGGCGGAACTCAAAGCCAAGGAGCCGCCGCCGCCCGCCCCGCCGCCCGAGCCTCCCAAGCCGAAGATCGCGCGCCTGACCGTGAACTCGCAGCCCGGAGGGGTCGAGGTCTATCTCGACGGCCGCTACCAGGGCCGCACCAGCGAGCGCGGCGAGCTGGTCGTCGAGGCGCCGCCCGGCGACCACGAGCTCCGCCTCAGCCTGCCCAACTACAAGGAATGGTCGCAGGTCGTCGCCTTCCAGGCCGAGTACCAGGCGCGCCGCGACGTCGCGCTCGAAAGCGCCGGCCCCAAACCGCTCTCCGAGAAAGACGTGGAGGAGGCGCTCCTCAACGGCCTCGCCAAGGTCCGCATCATCACGCTGGTCGAGAAGTACGGCGTCAGCTTCTCGCTCAACGCCGAGATCGAAGGCTCGCTGCGCGCCAAGGGCGCCGACAGCGAGCTCCTGCTCTCCATCGCCAAGAATAAAAAGTAGCGCCGGCGGCCCGCCGGCTGTAGCGGCGGCGGCCCCGCCGCCGCTGGTTTACAATCCCTCCCCCATGAAGAGCCTGTTCGTTCTGCTGCTCCTCGCCGCCTCCGCCGCGCCACAGAACCTCTCGCCCGCCGTGCAGCAGTACGTCGCTGACGACCGCCGCGAGATCGGCATCACCCACGTCCGCATCATCGATGGCACCGGCGCCCTCGCCAAGGAAGACCAGACCATCCTGATCGTGAATGGCCGGATCCTGCGGATCTTTGGCCCGAATGAGAAGCTCAGCCCCTCCAAAGACGAAATGCCCATTATCGAGAAGGGTCGGCCGTGGAAGATGAAGGTCGAGAAGCTCATCGACGGCACCGGCATGACGCTGCTCCCCGGCCTCGTCCTGCTGCACGAGCATATGTTCTATCCCGCCGGCGGCGGCGTCTTCCACGAGATGCCCTACAGCTTCCCGCGGCTCTATCTCGCTGCCGGCGTGACCTCGCTGCGCACCGGCGGCTCCATCGAGCCCTACACCGACCTCGAACTCAAGAAGCTCATCGACTCCGGCAAGTCGGTGGGCCCGAAGATGCACGTCACCGGTCCCTACCTCGAAGGCGCGGGCGCCTTCACACCGCAGATGCATGCCATCGCCACGCCCGAAGACGCGCGCGCGACCGTTGCCTTCTGGGCCGACCAGGGCGCGACCTCCTTCAAGGCCTACAACGTCATCACGCGCGCCAACCTGAAGGCCGCCATCGACGAGGCCCACCGCCGCGGCCTCAAGGTCACCGGCCACCTCTGTTCCATCGGCTTCCGCGAAGCCGCCGAGCTCGGCATCGACGACCTCGAGCACGGCCTCATCGTCGATACCGAGTTTTTCCCCGGGAAGAAGCCCGACGAGTGTCCCAGCTCGAGCAAGGCCTACGTCCACCTGGCGACCATGGACGTCAACGGCCCCGAGATCCAGCAGACCATCCGCACGCTGGTCGAGAAGAAGGTCGCCGTCACCTCCACCCTGCCGGTGTTCGAGATGTTCGTGCCCAACCGCTCGAACCCCGCGCCGCAGCGCGTGCTCGACGCCATGAGCGACACCGCCAAGACCATGTTCCTCTCCTCGCGCGCGGGGCTCGACGACCCGGTTCGCAACCAGCAGCGCTACGGCAAGCCCGAAGCGCCCTGGGGACGCCTCTTCCAGATGGAAATGCAGTTCGAGCGCGCGTTCGCCAAGGCCGGCGGCCTGCTCGTCGCCGGCACCGACCCCACCGGCAACGGCGGCGCACTCGCCGGTTTCGGCTCGCAACGCGAGGTCGAGCTGCTGGTCGAAGCGGGCTTCACGCCGCTCGAAGCCATCCAGATCTGCACGCAGAACGGCGCGCGCTACCTCGGCATCGAGAAAGAGGTCGGGACGATCGAGGTGGGCAAGGCCGCCGACCTCATCCTGGTGAAGGGCTCACCCGACAAGAACATCGCCGACATCGAGAACGTGCAGATGGTCTTCAAGGACGGCGTCGGCTACGACCCGCAGAAGCTGGTCGACTCGGTGCGCGGGCTGGTGGGCATACGCTGATGGTGGAAGAGCGGGCCTTCAGGCCCGCGTCCGGCGCTCCTTTGCCGCGGCCTTTAGGCCCGGGCTAAAGCCCAGCATCCTTTTCGCCGCTCACGCGGCGCGGAAGCGCCGCTCTTCCACCGAGCTGAACCGCTGGGCATTTACAATCGCCAACATGCTGCAGATCATCTGGGAATACCGCGTGCACCGCGAGCAGGCCGCCGCCTTCGAGAAATACTATGGCCCCGACGGCGACTGGGCCCATTTCTTCCGCCAGGGCGCCGGATACCTCGGAACCATCCTGCTGCGCGACCGCGAGCACGTCGACCACTACGCCACCATCGACCAGTGGGACTCCGCCGAGGACTTCCACCGCTTCAAGGAAAAGTTCGCCGCGGGCTACCAGCAGCACGACGCCCACTGCAACCAGTTCACCATCGACGAGCGCCTGGTCGGGTACTTCGATACGCCATGATCCGGGTACCGCGGCCGCCCCCGGCCGCGGCTTTGGACTTGATTGTCATTCCGAGCGAAGCGCGAGTCCGCGCAGCGGATGAGCGCGAGTCGAGGAACCCCTATCGCCTCGATGCTCAGCCCTGAGGACTCACGCGCACGGCATAGCCGTCTTCGTAAGATTCCAGCAGCGGCTTCCCCGCAGCCGGCGGCAGCGCCGCCCCGGCCTTCAGCCCCGCCTGCACCACCAGGCTCCCCACTCTCATCGTGAGCACGGCGCCCTCGAGCCGCACGTCGCACTGCCGGTCCGTGCCGGCGACCCACTCCCGCCGCAGCTCCAGCAGGCGGCGATACCACTCCCACATCTCCCGTTGGCCCTGGTCTGTCCACTGTCCACCGTCCACTGGCCACTGAAGCTTCGACCGCTCGAACGTCTTCGCGTCCTCGGGATCGGGTGTGTCCGCAAAACCGAACTTCTTGAACTCCTTCTTGCGGCCCGCGACCACCGCCTTGCGCAGCGCCGGGTCGCCGAAGCTGGTGAAGAACAGGAACGGATTCCGCTCGTCGTACTCCTGCCCCATGAACAGCAGCGGCGTCTCGGGCGCGAGCACCAGCAGCGCCGCGGCCAGCTTGCGCGCGCCCCGCGGGACGAGCTGCGTCAAGCGCTCGCCGTGCGCGCGGTTCCCGACCTGGTCGTGGTTCTGCAGGCACAAGACGTGCTGCTCCGCGCGCATCCCCGCCGGCTTGCTCCCGCGCGGCTTGCCCCAGTATGCGAAGTGCTCGCCCTGGAAGCAGAAGCCCTCGCGCAGCGCTTTCGCGATCTGCTCTCCCCGGCCGAAATCCTGGTAGTAGCCGGCGCGCTCGCCGGTGAAGAACGCGTGCACCGCGTGGTGGAAGTCGTCGCTCCACACCGCGTCGAGCCCGTAGCCGCCGCGCTCCGCCGGCGCCACCAGCATCGCGTCGTTCGCGTCCGACTCCGCGATCACCACCGCCGGGCGCCCCGCCTCCGCGCCCGCCGCGTGCGCCGCCTCCGCCACCTCCGCCAGCACGTGCCGCGCCGAGTGGTCATGCATGGTGTGCACCGCGTCGAGCCGCAGCCCGTCCATGTGGTACTCCCGCACCCAGTACGCGGCGTTCTCCACGAAATACCGCCGCACGCCCGCGCAGCCCGCGCCGTCGTAGTTGACGGCCTCGCCCCACGGCGTCTCGTAGCGGCCGGTGAAGTACGGTCCGAACATCCGCAGGTAATTCCCTTCGGGCCCGAGGTGGTTGTAGACCACGTCCTGCACCACCGCGAGCCCGGCGCGGTGCGCCGCATCCACCAGGCGCTTCAGCCCGACCGGGCCGCCGTAGCTCGCCTGCACCGCGTAGGGCGAGACGCCGTCGTATCCCCAGTTGCGCGCGCCGGGAAACGCCGCCACCGGCATCAGCTCCAGCGCGGTGACGCCCAGCCGCTTCAGCTCCTCCAGCCGCGGGACGACCGCCTCGAACGTGCCCTCCGGCGTGAACGTCCCCACATGCAGCTCATAGAGGGCGTAGTCGCGTAGCTTCAGCCCGCGCCAGCCCGCGTCCGTCCACTCGAACGCGGCCGGGTCCACGATCTCCGTCGGCCCGTGCACGCCCTCGGGGAGGAAGCGCGACACCGGGTCCGGCACCGGCTTGTTGTCGTCGACGAGATAGAAGTAGCGGTCGCCCGCCTGCGCGGCGGCCTCGAGCGACCACGAGCCGTCCGGCTCGCGCCGCATCTCGCTCGCCCCAGGCGACCCGACGATCTGCAGCCTCACCTGCCGAGCGCTCGGCGCCCACACCCGGAACATGGTCGTCCCGCCGTTCACCGTGGCGCCAAATCGCATGGTTGGGGATTCTACGGGAGGCACCCGGATTCAGATGAGCGAACTGGTTCACTTGTTGACTGGTTCACTGGCTCATTTCCGACGCTGCGGATATCCTGCTTAGCTCCGCGGCCGGCGGCATGCCGCCCGCCGTCAGCCGCTTTTCAATGAACCAGTCAACCAGTCGACAATTGATTCTGGCCTCCGCTTCGCCGCGCCGCGCCGAGCTGCTGCGCAACGCCGGCATCGCCTTCCGCGTCGAGGTCTCGGACCTGGAGGAAGCGCGCGCGCCGCACGAATCGCCGCGCCACTACGCCGAGCGGCTGGCGCGCGACAAGGCCCGCGTGGTCGCGCACCGCTTCCCCGCCGCGCCGGTGCTCGCCGCCGACACCGTCGTCGTGGTGGGCGACGACCTGCTCGAAAAGCCCGCCGATGCCCTCGACGCCGCCCGCATGTTGCGCCTGCTTTCGGGCCGCGCGCACCAGGTCACCACCGGCGTCTGCCTGATCGCGCATGGCAACGAAGACGTCCGCAGCGCGACCACCACCGTGGATTTCGACCCGCTGAGTGAGCGCGACATCGCGGACTACATCGCGACCGGCGAGCCCATGGACAAGGCCGGCGCCTACGCCATCCAGGGTCGCGCCTCGCGCTGGATCGGAAGACTCGAAGGGGATTACTTCAACGTGGTGGGACTTCCGGTCGCGCTGGTCACGAGGATGCTGCGGGAAGCTTCCTTAATGTGAGGGGTCATGCTGAGGAGCCCGCCGTGGCGGGCGAGCGCTTTCTCCGGCTCGCGAGCAGCGACGAAGCATCTTGGGGATGAGCCGAGCTAGCTCTTCTTCTCGGACTCGCCGCCGCTCTCGCCGTCTTTGACCGCCGACTTGAAGTTGCGGATGCCCTCGCCCAGCCCCTTGCCGAGTTGCGGCAGCTTGCCGGCGCCGAAGATGAGCAGCGCGATGCCGAAAAGTATGAGCAGTTCCAGGACGCCTAGTTTCATCACTCCTCCGTGCTGTCCACGATTGTAGGCTGCGCGCCAGCCGCGGTCAAAATGTGCGCCCTCGACCTCGCGGGCGCGCTCCTACCACCCGATCCCCGCCACGAGCAGCGCCACCAGCGCCGTCCGCCGCGGGATCTCCTCGATCAGCACGCTCTCATTAGACGCATGAGCGCCCTCGCCGACGGCACCCAATCCATCGAGCGTCGGGATCCCCAGCGCGGCGGTGAAGTTCCCGTCGGAGCCGCCGCCGGTCCCGGCCTCGCGCACCTCCAGCCGCAGCGCGTCGCCCGCCTGCCGCGCCAGCTCGAACAGCCGCGCCACGCCTTCCGAGCGCTCCATCGGCGGCCGGTTCATCCCGCCGGTGATCTCCAGCCGGCAATTCCTGTTCTTCGGCTTCAGCCCGCGGAACTTCTGCTCCACCGCCTCCGCGTCATCCAGCTTCTTGATGCGGACGTCGATCTCCGCGACCGCCTCCGCCGCGATCACGTTGGTCCGCGTCCCGCCGCGGATCACGCCCGGGTTCACCGTCAGCCCGCGCTCCAGGTCGGTGAACGCCGCCACGTCGAGCAGCTGCCGCGCCAGCTCCAGGATCGCGCTGTCGCCCTGCGTGAAATCCACGCCCGCGTGCGCCGCGCGCCCGCGCACCTTCAGCGTGTACTCGCCCACGCCCTTGCGCCACGTCTTGAGCGCGCCCTGCGCCCCTTGCGAGGGCTCGCACACCAGCACCGCCGCCGACTTCTTCGCCAGCGTCTCGGTGAGCTTGCGCGAGGTGTCGCTGCCCACCTCTTCGTCCGAGACCAGGAACACCGTGACCGGCCGCGGCAGCCCGCCCGCCACCTCGCGCAGCGCGCCGATGGCATAGAGCATCTGCGCGATGCCGGTCTTCATGTCGTAGACGCCCGGGCCCCACAGCCGGCCCTTCTGCACCTGGAACGGCATGACCTTCAGCGTCCCGACGTCCCACACCGTGTCGGTGTGCCCCAGCAGCAGGATGGGCTTTGCGTTGGCGTTGCCGTTCTTGCCCGCCGCGAACTCCACCTGCAGGTGGTCGCCGAACTTCCGCTGCGGATGCAGCGTCACCTTGCCGCCGACCGCGCGGAACTCCTTCGCCAGGTGCTGCACCAGCGCGTCCACCGCCGGCTTCGAGCTCGACGGCGACTCCGTCTCCACCAGCGTCTTGATGGTCCCGACCATGCGCGGCTGGGCGCGCGCCAACCACTGCAGCAGCGCCTGCCCCAGCTCGCGCGAGACCCCGTTCGTCTCCGCCGTCTTCTTCTTGGTCGCGCTTTTCGGCATGTTTACTAGGCAACGCCCGGCTGGGTAGGCCGGGCGGAGGGCATCCACTATAATCATCCGCCTGATTCTTGTCCCGTCTTCATGACTGACCACTCCAAGTCCGCCGTTGCCGAGCCCGAGACCGGCAAGAAGACCCTCGACATCGTCGAGATCATGCGCATCCTGCCGCACCGCTACCCCTTCCTGCTCATCGACCGGGTGGTGGACCTGGAGCGCAAGCAGCGCATCGTCGCGCTCAAGAACGTCACCATCAACGAGCCCTTCTTCCAGGGACACTTCCCCGGCTTCCCCATCATGCCGGGCGTGCTCATCGTGGAAGCCATCGCTCAGGCCGGCGGCGCGCTGCTGCTCACCGAGATCGCCGACCGCGACGGCAAGCTCATGTTCTTCACCGGCATCGAGCGCGCCAAGTTCCGCAAGCCCGTGCTCCCCGGCGACCAGCTCCGCCTCGAGGTCGACGTCCTCGCCTGGCGCATGACCGCCGTCAAGATGCAGGGCAAGGCCTACGTCGGCGACAAGCTCGCCTGCGAGGCGGTCGTCACCTGCCAGCTCGTCTCGAATCCCGGCCAGAAGGCCTAGCCCCGTGGCCACGCGCAAGGCGAAGCCTCGGGGAACGGGAAACCGGAAACGGGAAACGGTTCACCCGACCGCCGTGATTCACCCCTCCGCAAAGATCCACCCCACCTGCAAGGTCGGACCGTATTGCGTGATCGGCGCCGGCGTGGAGCTCGGCGAAGGCACCGAGCTGATCGCGCACGTCGTCGTCCACGGCCCCACCAAGATCGGCAGGCACTGCCGCTTCTTCCCCTACGCCGCCATCGGCATCGAGCCGCAGGACCTCACCTACCACGGCGAGCCCACGCGCCTGGAGATCGGCGACCACACCGTGGTGCGCGAGTGCGTCACGCTCAACCGCGGCACCACCAAGGGCGGAGGCGTCACGCGCATCGGCAGCCACTGCCTGATCATGGCGTACTCGCACGTCGGGCACGACTCGGTCATCGGCGACCACGCCATGCTGGTCAACGGCGCTACCCTCGCCGGCCACGTGACGGTGGAAGAGTGGGCGGTCGTCGGCGCGCTCTGCCCCGTCCACCAGTTCGTCCGCATCGGCGCGCACAGCTACGTCGGCGGCGGCACCACCATCACGCAGGACGTGCTGCCCTTCTCCAAGACCTCCGCCGCGCGCGAGAATCGCGCCTACGGCATGAACTCCGTCGGCCTCGAGCGCCGCGGCTTCTCCAAGGGCCGCATCCAGAAGCTCCACCACGCCTACCGCGTGCTGCTCGCCTCGAAGCTCAACACCTCGCAGGCGCTGGAGAGACTGCGCGCCGAAACCGACGTTGGCGAGGACGTACGGTACCTGATCGACTTCATCGCGAAGTCGGAGCGCGGCGTGATCAAGTAGTGGTTTTGATTGTCATTCCGAGCGAAGCGCGAGTCCGCGTAGCGGATGAGCGCGAGCCGAGGAACCCCTATACAATCCACACTCATCCGTGAGCGCTAAGGGAAAACTCGGGCTCATCGCCGGCAATGGACAGTTCCCCTTTCTCGTCGCCGACGCGGCCACTTCGCAAGGCTACGAATTGGTGGTGGCAGCGATCAAAGAGGAGACTTTTCCCGAGCTTGAGAAAAAATCCTCCAACTTCCACTGGCTCTCCCTCGGCGAGCTCTCCAAGCTCATCGACACCTTCAAGCGCGAAGGCGTCTCAACCGCCGTGATGGCCGGCCAGGTGAAGCACAAGCAGATCTTCAGCTCCATCAAGCCCGACTGGAAGCTGGCCAAGCTGCTGATGTCGCTGACCACGCGCAACACCGACTCGCTCATCGGCGCGGTCGCGAAGGTGCTCGAGGACGAAGGCATCCACCTCATCAGCTCCACCGCGCTGCTCGAGCCGCTGCTCGCCAAGCCGGGCGTGCTCTCGAAGCGCGCGCCCAACGAAGCCGAGCAGGAGAACGTGGAGTACGGCCGCGCGGTCGCGCGCCACCTCGCGCACTACGACATCGGCCAGACTGTCGTCATCGCCGACGCCGCCTGCGTCGCCGTCGAGGCCATGGAAGGTACCGACGCCACCATCCTGCGCGCCGGCGAGCTCATGCGCTCGCTCCCCGGCGATGCCTCCACGCTCTCGCGCGCGCTCACCGTCGTCAAAGTCGCGAAGCCGAATCAGGACATGCGCTTCGACGTCCCCGTCGTCGGCCTGGCCTCCATCGCCACCATTCAGCGCGCCGGCGCTACCTGCCTCG
>DATIBR010000191.1 GCA_035457425.1 Terriglobales bacterium | reverse complement strand
GGGAAAAGGCCGTCCCTCAAGCGGGACGCCCACCTTATCTAGGCGAGGCGCGGCCCGGTGCCGGTGTCGCCCGCGGCTTCGGCGGAGTGGTGGCGGACGTCGGCGCCCTTGATCCAGAAGATGACGTCTTCGGCGATGTTGGTGGCGTGGTCGGCGACGCGCTCGAGGTTGCGCGAGACCAGCAGCGCATTCAGCGCGGGCCCGATGATGGCCGGGTCCTTGCGCATCTTCTCCGCCAGCAGCACGTAGTTCTCTTTGTTCATGCGATCGACGATGTCGTCCATGGTGAGGACGGCTTCGGCGAGCTCGGCCTTGCCATCGAGGAACGACTCGAGTGCCCGGCGCACCATGCCGCTCACGGTGGCGGCCATGCGCGGGATGTCCACCGGCAGCTCTACGTCCGGCTGCTTGACGATGGCGAGGGCGCGCTCGGCGATGTTCACCGCCTGGTCGCCCACGCGCTCGAGGTCGGCGTTGATCTTCATGACGGCCGTGATGAAGCGCAGGTCCACCGCCATCGGCTGCTGCATCGCCAGCAAGTCGAGCGCCAGCTCGTCAATCTCGCGCTCGATCTCGTTGATGGTCTTCTCGCCATCGAACACCGCCTGGCAGAGCTTGGGATCGCGCTTGCGATAGGCCTCGGTGGCGCGGTCCACGGCCAGCTCGGCCATGCCGCCCATGGCGAGCAGTTTGCTGCGAAGGTCGTCGAGACCCTGGTGGAACTTCGTGCGCGTCATCCGAACCTGCCTGTGATGTAGTCCTCGGTCCGCTTGTCCGAGGGATGAGTGAACATGTCCTGCGTGTGGTTGAACTCGATCACCTTCCCCAGCAGGAAAAAGCCGGTGAACTCCGAGGTGCGCGCCGCCTGCTGCATGTTGTGCGTCACCAGCACGATGGTACAGCTGTGCTTCAGGTCCCCCATCAGGTCCTCGATCTTCGCCGTCGAGATAGGGTCGAGGGCCGAGCACGGCTCGTCCAGCAGCAGGGCCTCCGGCTCCACCGCCAGCGCGCGCGCGATGCACAGCCGCTGCTGCTGGCCGCCGGAGAGCGAGAGCGCCGACTGCTTCAGCTTGTCCTTGACCTCGTCCCACAGCGCGGCGCGCTGCAGGCTGCGCTCCACGCGCTCAGCCAGGGCGGCGCGGCTCAGCCCGCCCTCCAGCCGCGGCCCGTACGCCACGTTCTCGAAGATCGATTTCGGGAACGGGTTCGGCCGCTGGAACACCATCCCCACCCGCCGCCGCAGCGCGGTCGCGTCCATCGCCTGGATGTCCTCGCCGTGCAGCGTGACCGAGCCGGTCACGCGCGTGCGCGGCAGGTTCTCGTACATCCGGTTCAGCGTGCGCAGGAAGGTCGACTTGCCGCAGCCCGACGGCCCGATGAACGCCGTCACCGTGCGCTCCGGCACCGTCAGCGTGACGTCGTGCAGCGCCTGCGTCTCGCCATAGAAGAAGTTCAGCGCCGTGATGTTGAAGTGCGGCGGAGGCGCCGCCTGCCGCTCGACCGCTTCCGGCGTCAGTGCTTTCAGGTGGATCTTCGGATTGGCCATCGCATTCATGGTCTTCTCAGTGGACTGGTTTGTAGCGGCTGCGTCCGATGATCAGGCGCGCCAGGATGTTGGTGGCCAGCACCGCCGCCAGCAGCACGAAGCCCGCCGCCCACGCCTGCCGGTGCCAGTCTTCGTAGGGCGCGATCGCGTACGTGAAGATCATCACCGGCAGCGACGCCATCGGCTGCGAGTAACCCGGGCTCCAGAACTGGTTGCTGAGCGCGGTGAACAGCAGCGGCGCCGTCTCCCCCGCCACCCGCGCCAGGTCGAGCATGATGCCCGTGATGATGCCGTGCATCGCCGCCGGCACCACCACCGTCGCGATCGTCTTCCCTTTGCTCGCGCCCAGCGCCATCGCGCCTTCGCGCAGCGACTCCGGCACCGCTCGCAGGAACTCTTCCGTGCTGCGCACCGCGATCGGGATCATCATGATCCCCAGCGCCACACCGCCCGCGAAGCCGGAGAAGTGTCCCATCGGCAGCACCACCATCGCGTACACGAAGATGCCAATCACGATCGAGGGCACCCCGTTGAGCAGGTCGGTGGTATAGCGCACCAGCCACGCGAACCACCCGGTGCGGCCGAACTCCGCCAGGTACACGCCGCCGAAGAATCCGATGGGGACGCCGATCAGGCTCGCCAGGGCGAGCATCTTCACGCTGCCGACCACCGCGTTCGCCATCCCGCCGCCGGTCTCGCCGACCGGCGCCGGCAACTGCGTGAAGAACGCCCAGTTCAGGCTGCGCGCGCCATTCCACAGCAGGTACCCCAGGATGAAGAACAGCACCGCCACCACCAGCAGCGCGCACAGCCCAGTCACCAGCGCCATGCCGCCGTTCACGAGGCGGCGCGTGATCGAGGGACCTCTCATGCGTGCCCCTCCCGGCGCGAGGTCGTCAGCACCAGCAGCCGCGCCGCCGCGTTCACGATGATCGTCACCAGGAACAGCACCAGCGCCAGGTAAATGAGCGCGTGCACGTACAGGTCGTCGGTCGCCTCGGTGAACTCGTTCGCGATGACGGCCGCGATGGTGTAGCCCGGCGCGAACAGCGACGCCGCGATCTGGGGCACGTTGCCGATCACCATCGTCACCGCCATCGTCTCGCCCAGCGCGCGCGCCAGCGCCAGGAAGATCGAGCCCACGATCCCCCGCCCCGCGAACGGCACCACCACGCGCCAGGTGCACTCCCAGCGCGTCGCCCCCAGCGCCAGCGCCGCCTCGCGCTGCTCCGCCGGCACCGCCAGCAACACCTCGCGCGAGATCGAGACGATGAACGGCACGATCATCACCGCCAGCACGACGCCCGCCGAGAAATAGCTCACGCCGTAGAACGTCCCGGAGAAGATGGGCAGCGACCCCAGCGTCTTCGCCAGCAGCGGGTGCACGTACTGCTTGAGCAGCGGCACCAGCACGAAGATCCCCAGCAGCCCGTAGATCACGCTCGGCACCGCCGCCAGCAACTCGATCAGGAAGGTCAGCGCGTCCGACATCCGCCGCGGCGCCAGCTCGGAGAGGAACAGCGCCGCGCCCAGCCCGACCGGTACCGACATGACCAGCGCCAGCGCCGAGGTCACCAGCGTCCCGTAGACGAACGGCAGCGCGCCGAAACTGCCGGCGACCGGGTCCCAGTCGCGCCCCGTGAAGAACTTCCATCCGAACTCATGGCGCGCCAGCGCCGAGCTCCGAAACAGCTCCCAGAACAGCAGCGCCGTGATCAGGATGATGGACGCCGCGAACACGATCGTGACCAGGTACGCCGCCTGGTCGCCCGACACCAGTCGCTTCCAGAACCCGGCGCGCGCCGCGGGGCGAGCGGGCGGAGGGACACTGCGCAGGGTCTCAGGAAGAGCCGTCGACATCACCGTGACCCTACCAAAGCATTGTTAAAGGATGATGAAAAGCGGCGCCGGCCTGCCCGGCATGCCTGGTTGGGCACGCCTCGCCTGGGCAGACCGGGGCCGCGCATTGCGTTCCAGACCCTAGAACGTGTAGACCACGTCGAACTGCATCCGGTTCAGGTACGGCTCTTCTTCGCCCGGCACGATGCCGTTGGCGCGGGTGGCGCCCACCAGCGCGCTGTTGAGCGTGCGGCCGATCCAGTCCGTGAACTGCAGTTGCGTGTTGTTGGTCAGCTTGTAGAACAGGTACCAGCGGTTCTGCACGATGTTGGTTGGCGCCCGCTGGTCGCTCTCGGTGAACGACGCGATGGCCGAATCCGCCTCCTGCCGCCGCCATTCGTACCCGAACTGCCAGTCGCCCTTGTTCTTCTGCTGGCCCATGCCGATCTCCACCCCGTACGCCTTGTCCTGCGGCGAGAAGCAGATGTTCCCGTGGCAGGCGCCCGCGCCGAACGCCGGGTCGAGCTCGCTGTTCGCCGCGTCCAGGTTCTGCAGGAACTCGCCGTTGAGGTACAGCGGGAAACGGTCCGACCATGTCTGGAAGGAGTTGTTCAGCAGGAAGTTGGAATAGAAGAATCCGGACGCGAAGCAGCGCGCCACCGGGCAGGTGCCGCCGGTGAACGTGGTGTTCGTCATCCCGTTGGGCGCGAACGGCGCGGTCCCGCCGAACCCGTTCGCGGTGATGGCGTTCTCGCCGTTCCACTTCAGCAGCGTGTAGGTGGGCACGACCGTCCAGCGGCTCCACGGCTGCAACTTCGCGCTCACCGAGCCGCCCGACGCCCACGAATCCGTCCCCTTCGAAACTTCGTTGAACGCCAGCTGCATCAGCTGGAAGTTGAAGTTCTTCAGCAGCCGGTGGCTGAATTCCCAGTTCAGCTTCTCGCTGAAGCCTTCCGGGTTCAGGTCCGAGTCGAACGTTGCCGGCGTGCGGTTCCAGCTGTACACCCACTTGCCCCCGGTCAGCACGAGCCACTTGTGGTTGACGGGGTTGTAGGTGACGTAGCCCTGATCGAGGTAGAAGTTCTTCCGCTCGAACGCGTTCGTCAGCGTCTCGTTGGTGGAGGTCGGGTCCGTGATGGCGCCCGTCGCCACCCGCAGGCCCGCCACGAAGTCCTCGTTCAGCTTGCCGACCAGGCCCAGGCGCACCCGGACGCGTGCCCGCCAGCGGTCCACGCACTGCCCCGCGGCGCACAGCGGATTGCCCTGGTCCGAGAAGAACTCGCCGCGCACGCGCACGTCGCCATTCCACCGGAAGCGGTTCAGCGTGCCCTCGATCCCCGAGACGCGCTTCTGCTCCTCCTGCGTCTGCAGCGCGCCGTTGGTGAGCGTGGTCTTCACGTCTGCCATGTCCGACTGCAGCTTGTCGAGCGTCTCCTTGGACGAGGACGAAGCCGTCTCCGCGCTCTGCGCCGTCTGCTGCGCCGCGCCCGCGGCCGACTGCGTCTGCTGCACCTGCTGCTGCAGCTGCTGGACCGCGGCATCGCGCTGCTGGATCTGCTGCTGCAGCGCGTTGATCTGCTGCTGCTGCTGCTCCATCATCTCGCGCATCGCGCGCAGCTCGTCCGCCACGCTGGTCGTCTTCTTGCGCTTCGACGTCGACGCCTTGGTGGTCGCTGTCTGCGCGCTCATGGCGGCCGTCAGCGTGAGGATCAACAACACTCCACTCCAGAACCTGCTCATGGTTCAGCCTCTCTCGTCTGTGGTCTCTGTCGGGATTCCCCGGGCCCTTACCGGATCTGCGAGATCGTTGCCCGCACCTTGTCCGAGACTTCCTTCGGCAGCGGCGCGTAGGTCAGCTGCTGCGCCATGCCCTGCCCGCTGTCCAGCATCCAGGTCAGGAAGTCTTTCATGATGCCGCCCTTGTTGTCCTTGAACTGCACCGGCACCAGCAGCCAGGTAAAGCTCGCGATAGGATACGCGTCCTTCCCCGGCGCATTGGTGATCGACACGCGGAAGTCCGCCGGCATGTTCTTCACCGAGGCCGCCGCCTGCGTGGTCGATGGCAGGCTCGCCTTCACGAACTCGCCCGCCGCGTTCTTCACCGACCCGTATGCGATCTTGTTCTGCTCCGCGTAGATCAGCTCCACGTACCCGATGGAGCCTTCGGTGATGCGGATCATCCCCGCCACGCCTTCATTCCCCTTGCCGCCCAGGCCCACCGGCCACTTCACCGACGTCCCTTTGTTCGGCCCGCTCTTCCACTCCGGACTCACCTTCGACAGGTAGTCGGTCCAGATGAAGGTCGTCCCGCTGCCGTCCGACCGGTGCACCACCACGATCGGCTGGCTCGGGAAGTTCACTCCCGGGTTCAGCTTCGCGATCGCCGGATCGCTCCAATTGTTGACCTTGCCCAGGAAGATATTGGCCAGCAGCTCGCCCGAGAACTTCAGCTCCTGTTTCACGCCCGGAACGTTGTACGCCGGCACCACCGCGCCCAGCACCGTCGGGATGTGCAGGATCTTCGTCTTCGCCTGCGACAACTGCTGGTCGGTCATCGGCCCGTCGCTGGCGCCGAAGTCCACCGTCCCGGCGATGACCTGCCGGATTCCGCCACCCGAGCCGATCGACTGGTAATTGATCTGCACGTTCGGATGGGCCTTGCGATATTCGTTGAACCACTTCGAGTACATCGGATAGGGGAACGTGGCGCCGGCGGCGTTGAGCGTGGTCTGCGCGGGGCTCGCAGCCGCGAATGCGACCACCAGCAGCAAGTAGACGATCGTGCGTTTCAAGGTTGCTCCTCCTGACTCGTGACTACCTGCTTTGTAGCCTCCGAGTGTTAAAGGAGCGTTAATAGCGGGTGAAATTCCGGTGAAACCTGGCGCCCCGAGCCGCCAGCTAACTTCTTGTGAATATTGAACTTAGCGGGACGTGAGCCGGCGCACCCCTGTGCGTGACTTTTAACACCGTTGTAACCCGCCTTCATTTAGCATCATCTCCCCAGCTTCCACGCACACGGCCATGTCTCCCGTCTCGCTCAAGAGCCCGACGCTCTACCTGAACCGCGAGCTTTCCTGGCTCGCCTTCAATCGTCGTGTGCTCGAAGAGGCAGAGGACAGCGCCAACCCCCTGCTCGAGCGCGCCAAGTTCCTGGCCATCACGGCCAACAATCTCGATGAGTTCTGGGAAGTCCGCATCGCCGGCCTGCTGCAGCAGATCGAGGACGGCTACGACGAGCCCGGCCCCGATGGCCTCACGCCCTCGCAGGAGCGTGACCTGGTCCTGGAAGAGGTCCGCGGGTTCGTGGACGCGCAATACCGTTGCTGGAACCAGCGGCTCCGCCCCGCGCTCTCGGAGAACGGCATCCGCGTCCTGGGGCTCGAGGAGCTCGACGACCAGGGACGCGCCTTTGTCGAGGATTACTGCCGGCGCGAGCTCGACTCCCTGCTCACTCCCGTCACCATCGACCCGGCGCACCCTTTCCCGCGCGTGCTCAACAAGGCGCTGTGCATGGCCTTCCAGCTGCGCCGCCGCCGCCGCTCCTCCACCTCGTATCTCGGCGTCGTCACCGTCCCGCGCAGCTTGCCGCGCCTCATCCGCGTGCCCTCGGACTCCGGCACCATCGACTTCATCTTCCTCGCCGACCTGGTCACCGCCCACGCCGCTTCCATGTACCGCGGCTACGACATCACCTCGGCCGCCTCCTTCCGCGTCACGCGCAACAGCAACCTCTATCTGCAGGAAGAGGAGTCGCGCAACCTGCTCGAGGCCGTGCGCACCGAGCTGCATAACCGTCGCAAGGGCGACGCCGTCCGGCTCGAGATCGACGCCGACGCCGCCCCGGAGATCGTCGAGCGCCTGCGCGCCAACTTCGAACTCGAGGATTGGCAGATCTTCCCCACCGAGGGTCCCGTCAATCTCTCCCGCCTATTCAACATCTACGGCCAGGCCGACAAGCCCGACCTCAAGTTCAAGACCTTCGTCCCGCGCGAGCTGCACCTCACCGGCAAGAATCGCGACCTGTTCGAGGAGATCCGCCAGCACGACCTCCTGCTCCACCATCCCTTCGATTCCTACGAGTCGGTGGTCTCGTTCATCGAGTGCGCCGCGCGCGACCCCCAGGTGCTCTCCATCAAGCAGACGCTCTACCGCACCAACGAGAACTCACCCATCGTCGAGGCCCTGGTCGCCGCCGCCGCGGCCAAGGAAGTCACTGCGGTCGTCGAGCTGAAAGCCCGCTTCGACGAGGCCTCCAACATCCGCTGGGCGCGCGACCTCGAAGACGCCGGCGTCCAGGTCTTCCACGGCCTGGTCGGACTCAAGACCCACTGCAAGGCCACGCTCGTCGTGCGCCGCGAAGACGACGGCTCCATCCGCCGCTACGCTCACCTCGGCACCGGCAACTACAATCCCACGACCGCGCGCCTCTACACCGACATGAGCATGATGACGGCCGACTCCGTCGTGACCCAGGCCGTGCACTCCGTCTTCAACTTCCTCACCGCCTACTCCGAGCGCGGCGACTACGACGGCCTGCTGGTCGCGCC
>DATIBR010000190.1 GCA_035457425.1 Terriglobales bacterium | reverse complement strand
TGAGCTCCTGAAGGTAAGCTGCTGGCGTGCCTGAACCCGCATCTGACAACCAGATGAAGGTCGCGATCCAGGGTGAGCGAGGCGCGTTCAGCCACGAGGCGCTGCGGCGCCTGCTGCCGCGCGCCGGCGTGCTGGCCTGCGCGACCTCCAAGGACGTGTTCGACGCGGTCGAGCGCGGCCGCGCCGCCGCCGCGGTCATTCCCATCGAGAACTCGCTCGCCGGCTCCGTCGCCGAGCACTTCGACCTGCTGCTCGCGCGCGACCTCTGGATCCAGCGCGAGTCGCGCCTGCGCATCGTCCACAACCTGATCGCCGCTCCCGGCGTGAGGCTCGCCGCTGTCCGCGAGGTGCTCTCGCATCCCGTCGCGCTCGACCAGTGCCGCGAGTTCTTCCGGAGCCATCCCAACATCCGGGCGGTGCCGTTCTACGACACCGCCGGCGCCGTGAAGCACATCATCGAGGAGGGCCGCGGACACGCCGCGGCCATCGCCAGCCGCCAGGCCGCGGCCGAGTACGGCGGGCGCATCCTCCTGGCCGGCCTCGAAGACGACAAGCAGAACTTCACCCGCTTCTTCCTCGTTTCGCGCCGGAAGAAGGTCCTTCCCGGCGCCAACAAGACCTCGCTCGCCTTCGCGGTGAAGAACGTCGCGGGCGCGCTCTTCAAGGCCCTCGGAGTCTTCGCGCTGCGCGACCTCAGCCTCAGCAAGATCGAGTCGCGCCCGGTGAAGGGCAGGCCGTGGGAATACGTCTTCTACGTCGACATCCTGCGCGGCCGCGACCAGGCCTCCCGCAACGCCCTGCGGCATCTCAGCGAGATATGCGATTTCGTGAAGCTGCTGGGGATCTATCCTGCCGCGCGTTAGATCGGCTGGTTCCGATGGTGGAAAGCTGCCGTGCGCGGGCGTAGAATCCCTCGGCTCCGGAGCCTCGGGGCGCGTCTGCACCCTTTAGCCGGGCAGACTCATCTATTGTTCAGTCTTCCTGACGCAGTCTTAGAGGATGAAGGACTCCCATGGCCAGTGAAACCCATGCAATCGGCGCGTCGACCAAGCCGTTGACCGGCCCGCGCGAGCTGCCGGTCCTGCCGGTGCGCGACACCGTGCTGTTCCCGCACGCGGTCCTGCCGCTCACGGTCGGGCGCGAGAGCTCCGTGCAGCTCATCAACTCGCTGGGCGAGGACAAGACCATCGTCGTCGTCGCGCAGCGCGAGGCGCGCGTCGACTCGCCGCAGCCGGTGGACCTCTACAACATCGGGACGCTGGCGACCGTGCACAAGGTCGTCAAGATGCCCAACCAGTCGCTGTTCGTATTCACCGAGGGCATCCAGCGCGTGAAGCTTGCCGACTACTCGCAGCTCACGCCGTTCATGCGCGCCAGCGCCGAGCCGGTCCCGGATCCCGCGGAGAAGACTTCACCGGAGATCGAGGCGCTGCATCGCAACGTGCTCGGCATGTTCCAGCAGATCGTCGCCGGCTCGCCCACGCTGTCAGACGAGCTGCAGACGGTCGCGATGAACATCGAGGAATCCGGCCGGCTGGTCGACTTCATCGCCAGCTCGCTGCCGTCGCTCTCCACCAAGGACAAGCAGGAGCTGCTCGAGACCCCTGACATCAAGGTCCGTCTGGAGAAGGTGAACCGCCACCTCGCGAAGGAGCTCGAGGTCCAGCAGCTGCGCAACAAGATCCAGAGCGAAGTGCAGGACCAGGTGCAGCAATCGCAGCGCGAGTACTACCTGCGCGAGCAGATGAAGGCCATCCAGAAGGAGCTGGGCGAGCAGGACGAGACGCAGCGCGACGTCGAGGAGCTGCGCAAGAAGATCGAAGCCGCGGGCATGCCGGAAGAAGTGAAGAAGGAAGCCACCAAGGAGCTCACGCGCCTGGCGCGCATGTCGCCGATGGCGGCGGATTACTCCGTCACGCGCAACTACGTGGAGTGGCTCGCGGTGCTGCCGTGGGCGAAGTCCTCGGGCGTCGAGCAAGTCGACATCCCGAAGGCGAAGGAAGTGCTCGACGAAGACCACTACGACCTGCAGAAGGTGAAAGACCGCATCCTCGATTACCTGTCGGTGCGCCGGCTGAAGCCGAACATGAAGGGGCCGATCCTGTGCTTCGTCGGGCCTCCGGGCGTCGGCAAGACGTCGCTCGGCAAGAGCATCGCGCGCTCGCTGGGGCGGAAGTTCGTGCGGCTGTCGCTGGGCGGCGTGCACGACGAGGCCGAGATCCGCGGGCATCGCAGGACGTACATCGGCGCGCTTCCGGGCCAGATCATCCAGGGCATCCGCCGCGCGGAGACCAACGATCCGGTGTTCATGCTCGACGAGGTCGACAAGCTGGGGCGCGACTTCCGCGGCGATCCCGCGTCCGCGCTGCTCGAGACGCTCGATCCCGAGCAGAACTCCACCTTCCGCGACAACTACCTCGACGTGCCGTTCGACCTGTCGCGCGTCCTGTTCATCACGACGGCGAACATGCTGGATCCGATCCCGGATCCGCTGCGCGACCGCATGGAGATCATCGAGCTGCAGGGCTACACGGAAGAGGAGAAGCTGCACATCGCGCGGCGCTACCTCGTGCCGCGCCAGACGGAGGAGAACGGCCTCGCGAAGGAGCAGATCGAGCTTCCCGACGAAGCCATCAGCTTCGTCATCCGGCACTACACGCGCGAAGCGGGCGTGCGCAACCTGGAGCGCAACATCGGCACCATCTGCCGCAAGCAGGCGCGGCGCATCGCCGAAGGCAAGACGGAGAAGCTGGTCGTCACGCCCGACGTGATCCGCGAGTTCCTCGGCGGCATCAAGGTGCGCGTCGATACCGAGATCGCGGAGCGCACCAAGCGCGCGGGCGTCGCGGTCGGGCTGGCGTGGACGCCGACCGGCGGCGACGTGCTCTTCATCGAGGTCAACAAGATGAAGGGCAAGGGCGGCTTCACCATGACCGGACAGATCGGCCAGGTGATGCAGGAGTCGATGCAGGCGGCGCTCACCTACGTGCGCTCCAACGCGGCCGCGCTCGGCATCAACGAGGACTTCTTCAAGGACCACGACCTGCACATCCACGTTCCGGCGGGCGCGATCCCGAAAGACGGTCCTTCGGCGGGCGTCACCATGGCGACCGCGCTCGTCTCGCTGCTCACCGATCGCTCGGTCCGTCCGTACACCGCGATGACCGGCGAGATCACGCTGAGCGGGAACGTGCTTCCGGTCGGCGGCATCAAGGAGAAGGTGCTGGCCGCGAAGCGCGCGGGCGTGCACGACGTGATCCTTCCGGCGGAGAACCAGATGAACCTGGAAGAGGACATCACGCCGGAACAGCTCGAGGGCGTGAAGGTGCATTACGTCGCGACCATCGACGAAGCGCTCGCCATCGCGCTGCCGCAGACGCCGCGCGACGAAAAGCGTGACGCCGAGGAGCGCGAGCGCCACATCGCCGAAGCTCCGGCGGCAAGAGTCGTCTGAAAGAAGACCAGGGGAGTTGCAGCGCGCTCGCTCTCGAGCGCGCTTTTCTTTTCGAGGCAGGCGCCGGCGACTCGCCGGCGCTTTGTCTTACGCCGGGACGCTGCGCTGGCGCACGTTCTTCTTGATGAACGTGATGATGTCTTCCATCAGCGTGCCGGGGCCGAAGATGCCGGCGACGCCGGCTTTCTTCAGGAAGTCGATGTCCTGCTCGGGGATGGTGCCGCCGACGACGACCAGCACGTCGTCGATCTTGTTCTGCTTGAGCAGCTCGACCACGCGCGGGACGATGGCGTTGTGCGCGCCCGAGAGGATCGAGAGCCCGATGACGTCGACGTCCTCCTGCAGCGAGGCGTTGACGATCATCTCCGGCGTCTGGCGCAGGCCGGTGTAGATGACTTCCATGCCGGCATCGCGCAGCGCGCGCGCGATGACCTTGGCGCCGCGGTCGTGGCCGTCGAGGCCCGGCTTCGCGACTAAAACGCGGATCTTGCGCTCATTCGCCATTGCTCAACAAGAATAACAAAAGCCTTAACCACAAAGGACACAAAGGTTCCACGAAGGCGCTGATGGAAAACCTTTGTGATTCCTTTGTGTCCTTTGTGGTTCGCTTCTTACGTCTTCACATCCATGGACCGCCACAGGTAGAGGCAGGCGAGGGAAGAGTAGGGCGACCACGCGCGGCCGACCTTCGCCACGTCCTTCGGCTTGGGATGCTTGCGCTTGTTGTAGTGCTTGCGGATGGCGGCCTGCACGCCGAAGTCGCCGCAGGCCAGCACGTCGGGGCGGCGCAGCGCGAACATCAGGAACATCTGCGCGGACCATTCGCCGATGCCCTTGACGCGCGTGAGGTGCTCGATGACCTCGGCGTCGCTCATCTTCTGCAGCGCGGCGAAATCGACGTCGCCACTTTTCGTTTTCGCGGCGAGGTCGCGGATGTAAGTGAGCTTTTGTTTCGAGAGGCCGCAGGCGCGCAACTGGCGCGTGGAGAGCCTGAGCACGGAGTCGGGCGTGAGCTTGCCGCCGGCGGCGGCGACCAGGCGGCCGTAGATGGTGCTCGCGGCCTTGCCGTTGAGCTGCTGGAAGGTGATGGAGCGCGCCATGGTCTCGAAGGTGGGCTCGTGCCAGCGCGCCGGCAGCGGGCCGAGCCGGGTGATGATCGCGCGCAACACGGGGTCGGACTTCTTCAGGTGCTCGATCGCTTTCTTCATCGTCTTCTCACCCTTCAGAGTGCATTACACTGCGGAGACGGCCAGAAGGCCGTCTCTACGGTAGATCATGAGCGCGACCAGGACTCAACTCGACGCCGACTCGCTTGCCATCCTGCGCCGCGCGCTCGAGAAGCTGGACGCGGGATTCCGCGCGCTGCCGCCCTTCGAGAGCGCTCCTGTAGATGCGCGGGCGATGGAAACGATCCTGCTCGAAGCCGCCGGGCGCATGCAGGACAACTTTCCGTACTTCCATCCGCTGTACGCGGGGCAGATGCTGAAGCCGCCGCATCCCATCGCGCGGCTGGCGTACGCGCTCGCGATGTACCTCAATCCCAACAACCACGCGCTCGACGGCGGCCGCGCCAGCTCCGCGATGGAGAAGGAAGCCGTCGCCGAGCTGGCCGCGATGTTCGGCTGGAAGACGCCGGAGTTCCTCGGCCACCTGACGAGCGGCGGCACGTTCGCCAACCTGGAAGCGCTGTGGGTCGCGGGACAGCTGGCGCCGGGAAAGAAGATACTGGCGAGCGAGCAGGCGCACTACACGCACGCGCGCATCTCCGGCGTCCTGAAGCTGGAGTTCGAAGCGGTCGCATGCGACGACCACGCGCGCCTGGACCTGAACGCGCTGGAAAAACGTCTGCAGGCCGGCGACGTGGGAACGGTCGTGGCGACGATCGGCACTACCGCGACCGGCTCGGTCGATCCGCTGCCGGAGATCCTGGCGCTGCGCGCGAAGCACAAGTTCCGGCTGCATGCCGACGCGGCCTACGGCGGCTACTTCACGCTGGCCGGGAACCTGGGCAGGGAAGCGCGCGCCGCCTTCGACCGCGTCGGCGAGTGCGACTCCATCGTCGTCGATCCGCACAAGCACGGCCTGCAACCGTATGGCTGCGGCTGCGTGCTGTTCCGCGATCCGGCGGTGGGGAAGTTCTACAAGCACGATTCGCCCTACACCTACTTCAGCTCGGGCGACTTGCACCTGGGCGAGATCTCGCTGGAGTGCTCGCGCGCCGGCGCCGCGGCCGTGGCGCTCTGGGCCACGCAGAAGCTGCTGCCGCTCACCAAGGGCGGCGAGTTCGCGCAGCGGCTGGAGCGCTCGCGCGCGGCCGCGCTGGCGCTGCATGAAAAGATCAAGAATGAGAAAGAGCGGTTCGTCGCTTCGGCGTTCACGCCGGAGCTGGACATCGTGGTGTGGGCCGCGCGGGGCAAGGACCTGGCCGAGTCGTCCACGCGCGCGCGCCGCATCTTTCACGAAGCCGCCAGGCACGACCTGCATCTCGCGCTCGCCGAGCTGCCGCAGCGCTTTTTCGCGCCCACCGGCGCCGGCGACCTCGCCCGCCAGTACGGCACCCTCGCCTGCCTGCGCTCCGTCCTGATGAAGCCCGAGCACCAGGACTGGCTCGAGCCGATCTGGAAGATCCTGACCGCCGCGGCCTCGTAAACCACGGTATCGCACCCCCCATCCCCCCTGTTTTGGACTTTCTGCCTCCAAGTTCTTGATAAAGAATGAGATAGCCAAAAACTTACCGTGATTTCTACCGTGGTTTTACCGTGGTTTACCGTGGTTTACCGTGAACCACGACGGGTCTTTCTTGAGGAGAGTCAATAGCGAATATAAAGCGAATAACCAGAGTTCGTCAAGAGGCTTTTCGTCTCGCTTGACACAGCCATAGTGTTGCTATATATAGTAACGCTATATATGAAGAGCCGGGCAAAACTTTCGGCGCAGGTGAAGCGGGGCAGCGCGGAACTGGCGGTGCTGTCGGTGCTGGCGGAGGGGCGGCTGCACGGGTACGAGATCGCCAAGCGCATCGGGCAGCAGACCGCGGGCGTGGTGACCTTCGACGTCGCGTCGTTGTATCCGGTGCTGTACGCGATGGAGAGCAAGGGCTGGGTGAAAGGCGAGTGGGAAGCGGCGCCGAGCGGGCGCAAGCGGCGCAGCTACACCATCACGCCGGAGGGCCGGAAGCAGTTGGAGCCGATGCGGCGCGAGTGGCGCGAGTTCCTGAAGGCGATGACGCGCCTGACGAGGCTGGCCGATGCCTGATTGGGAAAAGCTCGTCGCGGAGAAGCTGGCTGCGATGAAGCTGGCGCCCGAAGAGCGGCGCGAGGTCGTGGCGGAGGTGGCGGCGCACCTCGAGGAGTGTCACCGCGAACTGCTGGAGGCGGGCAGTCCGGATGCGGAGGGCTTCGCGCTGGCGCAAGTGGACGACTGGCACCGGCTGGGCCGAAGGATCGTGAAGGCGAAGGAGGGTCCGATGAGTTTCACGAGGCAGGTACTGGTGCCCGGGATGCTGGCACTGTTCGTCTCGCAAGCGGCGCAAATGATCATCCGTCACACGCCGCCGCCGATGAGTTCCCCCACCCTCAGCTTCTCCTGGATGGTGGGCGCAGCGACCGTGGCACAGTTCGTGCTCTGGATGCTCGCCGTGGTGCTCGCGGGCGCGCTGGGCGCGTGGTTGTCGCGCCGGATGGGCGGGCGGCCCGGCCAGCGATTGACCGCAGCGCTGTTCCCGTCCCTGAGCATGGTGGCGCTGATGCTGTTCGTCATCGCCGTTACCCTGATGATTCGTCCGAGCGAATTGATGAAGGCATCCGCGTGGGGCTTCTACCAGTACCTGATGACGTGGGTATTGGCGCCCGGCCTGATGGCGACGGTGGGAGCACTGCCATTCCTCTGGGGCGCGGCGCGGCGCACGACGATCCCCACGCCGCCGGTGGATGCAGTGAGCGCCTAGCGGTACTAGGCGGCGGCGGGTGGCCCAGACAATCCCAGTGACTAGAACGGGTGCCCCAGACAAAGCGCTTTTCTTTGTCTGGGCACGCGCCGCAGGCGCGTCCCGCTCTTGTTCCGATTCCAGAACAAGGACCGCAACCCCGATCAGCCGGGTTTATTCAGCAGTAGGCTCTCCCCGTGCCGATCCACCCCAAGCGCTTTTACGGCCACGGTGACCTCTACTTCATTACCTTCAGCTGCTACCGTCGCCTGCCGCTCCTTGGCACCGGCCGCCGGCGCGACTTGTTCCTTCGCGTCCTCGAGAAGGTCCGCTGCGAGTACCGGTTCACCGTCGTGGGATACGTCCTCATGCCCGAGCACGTCCACCTCTTCGTCTCCGAACCCGAGCACCGCAACCTTTCGGTCGTCATCAAGGCGCTCAAGCAGGCGGTGGCCCACCGCGCCCTGTCCGCCTTGCGTCGCGAGCGCGCCCTTGCGCGCCAGTTGGCGTTGTTCTCCGAGACTCCCGCTGTCTTCTGGCAGGCGCGTTTCTACGACTTCAACGTCTTCACCGAGAAGAAGCGGACGGAAAAACTCCGCTACATGCACCGCAATCCGGTGAAGCGCGGCCTCGTGAGTTCCCCGGAGCGATGGCGCTGGAGCAGCTTTCGTTCCTACGCGCTGCGCGACGGAAGGACTGGTGACTGTCAATGCGATCTTCCCACCGGCATGGGCGAAGAACCTGGCGGGCTAGCGCCCGCGCCCAGACAAGCGGAGCTTGTCTGGGGCACCCCTTCTTCTACAATGTCGGCGGTTTGCCTGGGCCACCCGCCGCTCCCTCGTCCTGCGGACTCGGCGCAACGCGGATCATCTTCCGCGCCTTAACGCATGCCGGAAGGCCTGCTCCACCTGACGCCCGGCCCAGGGCGGCTGGGCCCACCTGAACCAAGTCGGTGACGAATCGGCGGCTGCTGCGTCAGTCCTACAGCGACGTGTGTCCCTAAAACCGAGGAGAGAGCGATGAGATCGAAGGCGCTGTGGTGTGTGTTGCTGTGGGCGGCGGCGGGTTGGGCGCAGAGCACCTTCCACGGCAACGTGGCGCGCACCGGGGTGTATGACGGCGCGGGTCCGAAGCAGCTCAAGGGCGTGAAGTGGACGTTCAAGACGGGCGGGCCGATCGTGACCTCGCCCGCCATCGTCGACGGCGTGGTCTACATCGCGAGCCTCGACGGGCACATGCACGCGCTCGACGCGGCGACCGGCAAAGAGAAGTGGAAGTTCAAGTCGAGCATGCCGATCGCGTCGTCGCCGGCGATCGCCGACGGGACGCTCTACTTCGTTTCGGGGCGCGGCGCGCTGGCGGCGCTCGACCTCGCCACCGGGCAGCCGAAGTGGGTGTTCGCCACCGAGTACGAGCGCAAGTTCGAGGCGAAGAACCTGCACGGGTACCAGCCGGCGACGCAGACCATCCCGGACGCGTGGGACATCTGGATCTCGTCGCCCGCGGTGGTGAACGGCAAGGTGTACTTCGGCTCGGGCGACGGCAACGTCTACGCGGTGGACGGCGCGAAGGGTGTGGTGCTGTGGAAGTTCGCGACCGGCGGCGTGGTGCACGCCTCGCCCGCGGTGGCGAACGGGATGGTGTACGTCGGGAGCTGGGACAGCAGGATGTACGGGCTCGACGCCGAGACCGGGGCGGAGAAGTGGTCGTTCCAGGCGGGCGTGGACCCGGCGATCCACAACCAGGAGGGCTTCCAGTCGTCGCCCGCGGTGGTGGACGGGATGGTGTACGTGGGATGCCGCGATGGGCACGTGTACGCGCTCGACGCCGCGACCGGCAAGAAGAAGTGGGACTACCCGACGAGCAAGTCGTGGGTGAACGGGACGCCGGCGGTGCGCGATGGCGTGGTCTACGTGGGGACGAGCGACAGCTCGCGCCTGATGGCGCTCGACGCGCGCACCGGGCGGCTGCGCTGGAACTTCGACGCCAAGGCCTACATGTTCTCGTCAGCGGCGCTGGCGGGCGAGCTGGCGTACGTCGGCGCGCACAACGGGCACCTGTATGCCGTCGAGACCAGGACCGGGAA
>DATIBR010000189.1 GCA_035457425.1 Terriglobales bacterium | reverse complement strand
CGGAGCGGCGACGAACAGCAGAGCAATCAGCAGTGTCTTCATGCGCCCCTCTTCGTGGCAAACGCCAGCACGGCGGGCATCGGGATCTCCACGCCGTGGCCCTTGAGAAAGCGCGCGGCCGAGGCGCCGACCGCCTGGCGGATCGCCTCGAGCGCCGCCGGGGTCTGCGCGCGCAGCAGCGCGCCGGTGCGCACCGTGCTGGCCATCATCCACTCGAACAGCGTGGCGGTCGATTCGAGGCGCCAGGCGAGCGGCAGCACGCGGGCCTGCGCGCCCTCGAAGCCGGCGCGCTCGAGCGAGCGGCGCGCCTCGGCCGGGTCGCCGAAGCGGAAGAACGGCGGCCCGGGCGGCAGCCCGACTTCGTTGCGGCCGAACTTGCGGATCGCGTCGAGCACCACGCCGTAGCCGCGCGCCTGCTCGGGCGCGGTCCACGCCGTGAAGGCGAAGCGCCCGGACGGCCGCAGCACGCGGCGCGCCTCCTCGAGCGCGCGGTCCGGGTTCTCGAGGTGCAGCACGCCGAAGTTCATCGTCACCGCGTCGAAGCTCGCGTCCGGGAACGGCAGGCTCTCGGCGTCGCCCTGCTGGAAGCTCACCGCGGGATAACGGTCGCTCGCGAGCTGCACCATCGAAGCCGCGAAGTCCACCCCCACCACTTCCGCGCCCTGCTCCGCCGCCACCGCCGCGACGTAGCCCGGCCCGCTCGCGACGTCGAGCAGCTTCACGCCCGGGCGCGCACCGGCCGCGTCGAGCAGCGGGCCGATGGCCTGCGAGGTGAGGCGCGCGAACGCGTCGTGGTAGCGCGCCGCGACCCCTTCCCAGCCCGCGTGCTCGAAGTCGCGGAAGTTCACGCGGCGAAAGGCTGGCTCTGCTGCCGTTCTTCGTCGATGCGCTTGCCGAGCGTGCGCCGGAAATGCGCGAGCGGCGCGTCGGCCACGATCGCGTTCATCTTGAAGTCCGGATCCGCGTCCAGCACTTCCTGCTGCCCCTCGATGATGAACTTGTCCTCGAGGAAGCCCTCGATCATGCTGTGATTGAGCGACAGCGCGATGGTCGGGTCCTCCAGGTCGTAGTCGTGCAGGTAGTCCCAGAAGAAGTGCGTGGAGCGGCGCGTCTCGGGCGTGAAGAACTGGCAGTTGCGGTACTGCCTGGTGCCCGCCAGGTTGCCTTTCTCCGCTCCGCTGCCGGCCGGCGAGAACAGCGTCTCCATGAAGAACACGCCCGGGATGTACATGCGCGCGATGTTGCGCCGGTCGACCTTGCCGCTGTCTCTGACGACTTTCCTGTGGAAGGGCGGGGAATCCGCGTTCATGTGCCAGCGCTCGACGCGGAAGCCGTCGGGCAGGCGCTCGATCGCGGTGGGCTTGGACTTGTACGCGTACTCCTCCGAGCCGCCGAGCGTCTTGGTGTGCACGAAGGCGAGGTGCGCAAAATCGGAGAGGTTGTCGACGATCAGCAGGTAATTCGCCTTGTAGTGCATGTAATCCGGCTTGCCGCGCCACTTCGGATCGCTGAGGTAGGTGAAGTCCGGGATGAGGCCCGGGTCCGCCTTGGCGGCCTCGCCCATCCAGATCCAGACCAGGTGCTGGCGCTCGACTACCGGGTAACTCCGTACGCCGAGCTTGGGCGGGATGTTGTCCTGCCCCGGGATCTGGATGCACTTGCCGCTCGGGTCGAACTTCAGGCCGTGATACATGCAGCGGATGTCGTCGCCCTCCATGCGGCCGTTGGAGAGCTTCGCGCCGCGATGGCAGCAGCGGTTGTCCAGCGCCACCACGCGCCCGCTGTCGCCGCGGTAGACCAGCACCGGCTTCTCGAGAATGGTGCGCGCGAGCAGCTTGCGGTCGATCAGCTCGTGGTCCCAGGCCGCGACGTACCAGCAGTTCTGCAGGAACATTTATCGGCCGTCCTCGGCGTTGAGGGTTTGCGCGGCGCGCTCCGGCTCCGGCTTGGCGCTCCACTCGCTCCAGTACTGGTTGCGCTTGGACGCGATGTCGGCCGCGTTCGAGCTCGCCCAGTTCAGCGTGTCGGGCGAGTTGACGACGAACTGCGTGCCGGAATTCCAGCCGCCGAACTCGCTGCCGGCGAGCTCGCTCTGCCGCACCGGGCGGAAGGAGAAGCGCGCCTTCCACATCCCGATGCGCGGCGTGACCATCGCGTAGTACGTCTTGCCGGGAAGCACGGTGGCCTGCATGAAGTCCGCCGACTCGCTCACCACCATGAAGGTGTACTTGCCCGGAGCGAGCGGATAGCCGACCTTCGTGCCGTTGTTCACGACGCCGATGAACTTGCTGTCCGGCCCGCTGACGTCGAATACCGACGCCGAAATTGCGCTGCCGACGAAGGTCGAGCGCAAGAACACCACCATCGACTCGCCCTGCTTGATGACCGGCTCCTGATCCGCCTTGTTCATCTGCGCTCCGCCGCAGGCAGCGAGCGCGAGCGCCAGCGCCACGATCAGCAGCCGCTGCCCCATCGCATGAAATCTCATATCCCCTCCATGAAGGATGCGCCTTCCTCGGGGATTCTACGTCAGCGAGAAACCGTCACGCGCCAGACCGCATTGCCCACGTCATCGGCGACGAGCAGCGCGCCGCGCTTGTCGATCGCCACGCCAACCGGGCGGCCATAGGCATTTCCCCTTTCATCCAGGAATCCTTCCAGGACCGGGACGGGCTGGCCGCTCGGCCTGCCGTCGCGGAAGGGAATGAAGACTACGTTGTAGCCCGAGGGCGGGCGGCGATTCCAGGAGCCGTGCTGGCCGACGTACGCTCCCGCCGCCGTCATGGCAAGGCCGAGCGGTGCCACGTGATTGCCCAAGGCGTAATCCGGCTTGATTGCCCTGGCCACCAGCTCGGGGCGCTGCGGCTCGACCCGCTTGTCCACGTTCGATCCGTAGTAGCGGTACGGCCAGCCGTAGAAGCCGCCGTCCCTCACCGAGGTGAGATAGTCGGGCACAAGGTCGCTGCCGAGCTCGTCGCGCTCGTTGACCACGGTCCACAGCGCGCCGGTCTTCGGCTCCCACCCGAGGCCGTTCGGATTGCGCATGCCCGAGGCGAACACGCGGTGCTTGCCGGTTTTCGCGTCGACCTCCCAGATCGCCGCGCGGCCCTCCTCTTCCTCGATGCCGTTCTCGGCGACGTTGCTGTTCGAGCCGACGGTAACGTACAGGCGCGCTGCCTCATTTCCTCCCTCGGGCGTCGCGATCAGGTTCTTGGTCCAGTGGTGGTTGCGCGGACCGGCGGGAAGGTCGACCAGTTTTTCGCCTTTCGGATCGATTCGACCATTCCGGTAGGAAAAGCGCACGACCGCGTCGGTGTTCGCGACGTAAAGAACCTCGCCGACCAGCGCCATGCCGAACGGCGAGTTGAGCCCTTCAAGGAACGCTTCGCGCACCTCGGCCACGCCGTCCCCGTCCGCGTCGCGCAAGAGCGTGATGCGGTTCGCGCTCGGCACGCCGGCGCCCGCTTTTTTCTGGAAGTGCTTCATCGCGCGGCCCCTGATGCCCTTGCCTTCCTCCGGCCGCTCGGGCGCGTTGGTTTCCGCCACCAGCACGTCGCCGTTCGGCAACACGTAGAGCCAGCGCGGATGCTGAAGGCCGGTGGCGAACGCGCTGACCTGCGTGCCGGGCGCCGCCTTCGGCGTGACTCCGTCAGGCCAACCCCTGGCTGGCGCGACCTTCACCGTGGGGATGAGGGAGCGGGTCGGCTCGGGCAGGGTGGGATTGGGGCCGGTGGTCGCGGAATCCGGCAAGCGCGACATTTCGCTGCAGGCGCCGAGCGCCAGGACGGCGACCAGCGCGATCGGGTGCGTAGGACGCATGGCGCCTCCGTTCATGTTTGGTATTGCCGCAAGCCGCGGACCTGCGCCAAACTTTGCGCCCCCATGGACAAAGACCTCCTCGACGACCTGGTCGCGGCGAACCGCATCCTCGCCGCGCACGCCGTGATCGACGCTTACGGCCACGTCAGCATGCGCTCGCCGGACGATCCCGGCCGCTTCTTCCTGGCGCGCGCCATCGCGCCTGAGACCGTGCAGGCGGGGGACATCCTGGAGTACGACCTCGACTGCAATCCCATCGACGCGCGCGGGCGCGATTCGGTGTCCGAGCGCTTCATCCATGGCGAGATCTACCGCGCGCGGCCCGACGTGATGTCGGTGGTGCACAACCATTCGCCGTCGGTGATCCCGTTCAGCGTGACCGGCGTGAAGATGCGCGCGCTCTTCCACATGGCGTCCTTCATCGGCACGGGGCTGCCGAACTTCGAGATCCGCAAGGTGAAGAAAGGCTCCGACCTGCTGGTGCGCGATGCCAAGCTCGGCAAGGCGCTGGCGAAAACGCTGGGCAAGAGCCCGGCCACGCTGATGCGCGGCCACGGCTCGGCGGTGACCGGCGAGGATCTCCAGCGCGCGGTCGGGCGCAGCATCTACCTCGAGATGAGCGCGCGCATGCAGATGCAGGCGCTACTTCTCTCTTCGAAAGTCACCTATCTCGATGCGGCCGAGGTCCAGGCGTCCGCGCCGGTGCAGGACTACAAGCGCGCCTGGCCGCTGTGGCGCGAAAAGGCGCTGGCGCAAGCGCGCGGGGAGCGCGCATGAGCGAGCTCTGGGCGCTGACGGCCACCGAGCTGGTCGAAGCCTTTCGCAAGCGCACCCTCTCCCCGGTCGAAGTCGCTAACGCCGTGCTCGGCCGCATCGAGAAGTTCAACCCGGTGTTCAACGCTTTCAACCTGGTTTCCGATCGCGTGATCGATGATGCCAAAGCGTCGGAGAGTCGCTGGACCGCAGGGCAACCGAAGGGCCTGCTGGACGGCGTGCCGGTGTCCATCAAGGACATCATCCTCACCAAGGGCTGGCCGACGCTGCGCGGCTCGAAGACCGTCGACCCCAAGGGGCCGTGGAACGACGACGCGCCCGCCACCGCGCGGCTGCGCGAGCACGGCGCGGTGATCCTGGGCAAGACCACCACCCCGGAGTTCGGCTGGAAGGGCGTGACCGACAGCCCGCTCACCGGCATCACGCGCAATCCGTGGAACAAGGCCAAGACGCCGGGCGGCTCCTCCGGCGGCGCGGCGGCCGCGGTCGCTTCGGGCATGGGGCCGCTCGCGGTCGGCACCGACGGCGGCGGCTCGATCCGCATCCCGTGCGGCTTCACGGGCTTGTTCGGCATCAAGGCCTCGTTCGGCCGCGTGCCGGCCTGGCCGCTCTCGCCGTTCGGCACCGTCGCGCACGTCGGACCGATGACGCGCAGCGTGGCGGACGCCGCGCTGATGCTGAACGTGCTTTCGCTCCCCGACGCGCGCGACTGGCACGCGCTGCCCTACGACGCGCGCGACTATCGCACCGGGCTCGACCAGGGCATCGCGGACTTGCGCATCGCGTACTCGCCGAACCTGGGCTACGCGAAAGTGGATCCTGAAGTTGCGGCAATCGTGAAGAAGGCCGTCGCGGTGTTCGAAGAGCTCGGCGCCAAGGTCGAGGAGAAGAATCCCGGCTTCGAGGACCCGGCGCCGATCTTCACCACGCACTGGTTCTCGGGCGCCGCGTTCCTCCTGAAAGGCATTTCAAAAGAGAAGCACACGCTGATCGATCCGGGCCTGCTCGACGTCGCCGCGCAAGGCGAGAAGATCACGGCGCAGCAGATCCTCGAGGCGCAGCTCAGGCGCGGCGCGCTCGGCACGCACATGAACCTCTTCCACCGCGACTACGATCTGCTCGTCACGCCGACGCTCTCGATCCCGGCGTTCGATGCCGGCAAGGAAGTCGCGGACAAGATGCTGCAGGACCGCTGGACCGACTGGACGCCGTTCACCTTCCCGTTCAACCTGACCCAGCAGCCCGCTGCTTCGATTCCATGCGGACTGACCAAGGCCGGACTACCGGTCGGGCTGCACCTCGTCGGGCCGCGCTATGCCGATGCGCTGGTGCTGCGCGCCGCGCGCGCCTTCGAGACCGCGCGGCCCATCGTCCTGCCGCAGCTTTCCTAGTCCATGGCGCTCGTCGGCTGGCTGCTGGTAACGTTCGCAGCAGCGGCGATCGGCGCCTTCGCATCAGTGGGCGCCGGCGAGTTCTACCTTTCG
>DATIBR010000188.1 GCA_035457425.1 Terriglobales bacterium | reverse complement strand
CGCCTGTAGGGCGGCGAAGAATCTTATGAAACGCTCTCGTCCGTGAGATCCTTCGCGCGCTTGGGCGCGCTCAGGATGACACTCAGCGGAAGGTGTGAGAGAGGAAGAGAGGCGGACGCCGTATTGAAGAGTGCTTGGGGGGTCTTGGCGCCCGCCCCTTTGGGGTTCTGGTTACCTAGATAGACGTGATCCTGCGAAAAAAGTTTCCAAAAAATCTCACGACAGTGGGACCAGGCGGTCGGGCCGTCCGCGTGGTGAGAAGGGGTGCGAGGCGATCTGGCCATCGAACTTCGCGGCCCAGCGGCCGGGGATGGCGGTCGCGCACTTCGGGCACTTGCCGTCGGCGGTGAGCCGGTAGTCCGTGATGAGGTATCCGTAGCGCGCGATGAGTAGCTCGCGACAGGAGTGACAGCGCGTGTTCTCCCAATCCCCGACGCGTCCCGGCAGATTGCCGCAATAGACGTAGCGCAACCCAGCGTTCTTGCCGAGCTCCGCGCCGCGCAGCAGGGTCTCCACCGGCGTGTTCGGCGTCTCTTCCATCTTGTAATCGGAGTGGAACGCGGTGAGGTGCCAGGGGATGTCGGGCGAGACGCCGGCCAGGAAGTCCGCGGCATGGCGCAGCTCGTCGTCGGAGTCGTTGAAGCCGGGGATCACGAGCGTGACGATCTCCAGCCAGAACCCCATCTCGCGCAGCGCGCGAATGGTGTGCAGGATGGGCTCGAGCCGCCCGCCCAGTCGCCGGTAGTGCCGGTCGTCGAACGATTTCAGGTCGACCTTGTACAGGTCGACGTGCGGCCGGATGAACTCCAGCACCTGGGGCGTGCCGTTGCCGTTGGAGACGAATCCGGTGACGAGGCCCGCCTGCCTCGCCGCCTTGAAGATCTCGACCGCCCACTCGCTGGTGATGAGCGGCTCGTTGTAGGTGGAGACGAGCGCGCGCGCGCCGAGGCGCTTGGCGTCCGCGACCAGCGCCTCCGGCGTGGCCTCGAGCGGCGGCGAGACCGCGCCGGGATCGCGCAGCGCCTGCGACGTCACCCAGTTCTGGCAGTACGCGCAGTGCAGGTCGCAGCCCAGCATGCCGAAGCTGTAGGCGAGCGCGCCGGGATAGGCGTGGAAGAACGGCTTCTTCTCGATGGGGTCGCACTGCACGCCGCCGACGTATCCCCAGGGCACCAGCAGCTTGCCGCCCTGGTTGAAGCGCACCTTGCAGACGCCGGCCTGGCCCTCGGGGATGGGGCACTCGTGCCCGCAGGAGTAGCAGCGGATGCGGTTCTTGTCGATGGGCTCCCACAGCTCGCGCGCGCCTTCGCGCACGTGGCTGTAGAGCACGTCTTTGAGCGTGGTGGACATGGCGCTACAAGAAAATTCTACGCCGTTCGCGAGTCGCCGGATGCCCCGGGACACTTCAAGTATCGCTTGAAGACACGACGGCGCGCCCCGAAGGACGCGCCGGTCGTGTGCAGGGACTGGTCCAGGGGAACGCTTAAGCGGCGGCTCTGCGGATCGCGCCGCGCACTTTGTCCCACGTCTCGTTGGTCCATTCCTTGAGGCCATGGTGTTCGCGGCCGTGCTCGGCCACGCGCTGGCGGATCTCGTCCTCGTTGCGGCCCGTGGTCTGCCAGTTGCAGTCGCCGTAGCCGGCGTCGGCGCAGCGGAAGCTCAGGTTGCCGGTCTGGGGATTCGGTTCGTTTGCCATCAGAAACACCTCCCTATGAGTTCGCACCCATTGTGGAGAAGATCCAGAGCTGGATGGGGAAGAATCGAAAGCTGCTGCTGGAATTATTTGCGGCGGCCAGCGGCAACCGTGGCGGCAGTGGCGGTCCTGCGGCCGCGCGCCCAGCCGTGCTTCAGCACCTGGCGGGCGCGCCCGAGCGCGAGCGATTCGGAGGGGACGTCGTCGGTGATGGTGGAACCGGCGGCGATATAGGCGTCGCGCCCGATGCGGACCGGCGCCACGAGCGTGGAGTCGGAGCCGACGAACGCGCCGTCGTCGATGACGGTGGCGTGCTTTTCGACGCCGTCGTAGTTGCAAGTGATGGTGCCGGCGCCGACGTTGACGCCGTCGCCGATGACGGCGTCGCCGAGGTAGGTGAGGTGGTTCGCCTTCGAGCCCTTGCCCAGCCGGGTCTTCTTGGTCTCGACGAAGTTGCCGACGTGCGCGCCCTCACCGATCTCGCTGTCGGGACGGAGATGCGAGTACGGCCCGATGATGGCTTTGCTGCCGACGCGCGACTTGTCGATGATGGAGCCGTTGCGGATGGTCACGCCGTCGGCGATCTCGGAATCGGTGATGACCGAGTACGAGCGGATGCGGCAGTCCTGGCCGATCCGGGTGGCGCCGTAGAGCTGCACGAAGGGCTCGATGACGGTGTCGGCGCCGACCTCGACCTCGCGGTCGATCATGCACGTCCACGGCAGGCGGATGGTGACGCCGTTGGCCATCAGCTCCGTCACCTTCTCGAAGCGCAGGTGGAGGTCGAGGTGCGTGAGCTCCATCATGGTGTTCGCGCCCAGGACCTCGGCGGCCTGCTCGGCTTGGAGCGCGACCACGCGCTGCCGGGCCTTGACCAACAGCGCGGCCATGTCGGTGAGGTAGAACTCGCGGTGGGCGTTGTCGGTCTTCAGCCGCGAGATGTGCTTGTAGAGCGGCTTGGTCTGGAAGGCGTAGATGCCGGAGTTGATCTCACGCGCCGCTTGCTGGGCCTTGGTCAGCGCCTTGTGCTCGACGATGGCGGCGATGTCGTCGCCCTGCGCACGGATGACGCGGCCGTAGCCGGCCGGGTCGGGCGGGACGGCGGTCAGCACCGTCATGGCCGCGTTCTTCTTGTGGTGGAAGTCGCGCAGGCGGCGGATGGTCTCGGGGCGGATGAGCGGCACGTCGCCGGAGAGGACGAGCACGCTCTTGTACTTCGCGAGGGCGTCGCGCGCGACCATGATGGCGTGGCCGGTGCCGCGCTGGTCTTTCTGCAGGACGAACTGCACGCCGGTGGCGGCGACCGCCGAGCGCACGCGGTCGGCCTCGTGGCCGATGATGACGTAGATGTCTTTCGCTTCCGCCACCTGGCGGGCCGCCGCGATGACGTGCGCGAGCAGCGGCTTGCCGCCGATCTCGTGCAGCACCTTCGGGCGCTTCGACTTCAGCCGCGTGCCCTTGCCCGCCGCCATGATGGCGATGGCGAAGGAACGGCCGGGAGCCTTGTTCGACTTGAACATTTCGCGGGTAATGGTAACAGCCGCACGGCTGCGGCGAAACCGGGAGCGGCTAACGCATGGCTGCGCTCGCTACTGCCGGCTCGCGCGTGCGCTCCGCCGCGAGCTTGAGCAGCGCCGCCGCCAGGCGGTCGGTGGCGTGGCGCGCGATGCCGGCGTCTTCTTCGAGGAAGTCGCCGGTCTCGACCCGCAGTCCGAGGGCGCTGAAGCCGTCGCGGTCGACCTCGATCTGGCCCTGGCCTTCTTCGGCGTACTTGGCCCGCAGGGCCGCCGACGCGGGCCTGTCGTTCACCAGGGCGAGGTCGAAGAAGCGCTGCGCGGCCGCGTGCATGTAGATGGCGAGCACGTGGTCGGCGGCGGTGAGCCCGAGGCTCTCGTTCGCCTGCGTCATGAGGTTGCAGACGAATACTTTCAGGGCGCGCGAGCGCGCGATGGCCTCCGGGACGCCCTTCACCAGCAGGTTCGGGATGAGGGAAGTGAAGAGCGAGCCGGGGCCGATGGTGATGAGGTCGGCGTCGGCGATGGCCGCCAGCGTCTCACGGAGCGGCTGGGCGTCCCTGGGCTCCATGCGCAGCTCGACGATGCGGTGCTTGCTGGCGGTGATGTTGGTCTCGCCGGCGACTTCGGAGCCGTTGTTCATGCTGGCGACGAGCTGGACGTTCGCGGTGGTCGAGGGGACGATGCGGCCGCGCGTCTTCAGAATGGCGGACGACAACTCGACCGCCTTCGTGAAATCGCCGGTGACCGCGGTCAACGCCGTGACGAAGAGATTGCCGAAGCTGTGGCCTTCGAGTCCCGCGCCCGCGGTGAAGCGATACTGGAAAAGTTTGGAGAGCAGCGCTTCATCTTCCGAGAGAGCGACCAGGCAGCTGCGGATGTCACCCGGCGGCAGGATGTTGAACTCTTTGCGGAGGCGCCCGCTGGAGCCGCCGTCGTCGGTGACGGTGACGACCGCAGTGAGGCTCGCGATCGCCGGCGCACCCGCGGCGGGCTGCGAGCCCGGGACGACGACGTACTGCTTCAATCCCTTGAGCAGGGTGGAGAGGCCCGTGCCGCCGCCGATGCAGAGCACGCGCAGCGGACGCGCGGAAAGACCCGCACCGGCCCACTTGCCCTGGGAAGTCATGGCGGGGATTCTAACGGGAACGCGTGCCGGAAGTCGCCATCGGCGGAGGCTCGCTGGCCTCGGGATAGAGCAATTCGGTGAAGCGCGGGTCGTCGGCGAGGTTATGGAAGTCGGTGTCGTTGCGCGCCTGCAGGCGATTCATCGGGTTCATCTTGATGGCGGTCGCCAGGTAGCGCAGCGCGTCCTCGGGCTTGTGGGTGAGGCAGGAGAGCGCGGCGAGACCGTAGACCGCGTAGTCCGCCTTGGGCGATTGCTTCTGGATCTTCTCGAGATGCGAGCGCGCGCCGTCGTAATCGCCGGAGTTCATCAGCGAGACGGCGAAGTCGTAGTGCTCCTCGGGGGTCTTGAACGAGGTGGAGGTGCGCGCCATCTGCTGGTTGCAGGTGTTGAGGTGGACGAGGGCGCGGTCGGCGAGCTCGCGGCTGGCGCCCTTCACGACTTTCTCCAGCAAGGACTTGGCGCGCTCGAACTTGTGCTCCTGCATGGCCTTGAGTCCGGCCTCGTAATTTTGCACAGCCTGTGCAAAACGGGGGTCATCGGCGAAGTTGGGCTTCTTCACCAGGGGCGGAGCGGCCGCCGCGCGGCGACCCTTCGCGCCAGCTTTCCCCTTTGCTTTCTTTAACTTGGCAGACGAGGCTTTAACCTTTGCTGCCGCTTTCTTCTTCATGTGGTTGCACTTCCGCGAATGTAAGCGCGTGTAATCAGTCCACAGCCCTGTGGAAATCGATTTTGCCGCGCCCTAGGAGCAAGGTGTTATACGCGGAAGGCGCGCACCGAGTCAAACGAGCTGCGTTGCGCACCAAAGCGACGGGCGCGACCGTGGCCGCGCCCGTTTCAGGGAAAGGCCGGTTACTTGAGGGTGGCCGAAGCCTTCAGGTCGACGTTCTTGTAGTCGCCCGCCATGATGCCCTGGCGGATCTGCGCCGCGGTCTTGCCCTTCTTGGTCTGCTGGTAGGCGTAGACCGCCTCCTGCATGCAGATGCCGCAGTGCGCGCCGTGCATCGACTCGAAGCACGAGCGCAGGCTGGTGTGGCCGTGCCCCTTGTCGCAGTGGCAATAGCAAGGCTGCTGGTAGAGCACCTTGTCCACGCGCGAGGCCAGCCGGTAACTGTGCTTCTGGAAGGGATAGTCGACGCCTGGGCCGGTGACTTGCGCCGGCGCGAGGATGGCCGGCAGCTTCTCGCCCTTGGGCGGCGGACCCGAGTGGAACGCCGGGGTGTCCAACCACTGCGCCGACATGGTGACCGCAAATAACGCGACGAAGGCCGCGCTCAGTACGCGCTTCATGGGAAGCTCCTGCCCCTATTGTAGCTGCTGAGGTGCTTTCTGTTTAGATGCGAAACCCGGTCCAGAGTCGCTCCCGGGTGACCGGAGGGCGGGAAAAATCGTCTAAGATAGGGACGCCTTGATGGACGAGACGCCGAACCCGAACCCGGCTCCGCGACGCCGCTTCGGCACCCTGCGGATGTGGGTGCGCGACCTCGTCATCTCGGCCATCGTCTCGGCCTTCATCATCATGTTCCTGTACCAGCCGGTGAAGGTGGAAGGCACCAGCATGCTCCCGGGGCTCGAGGACCAGGAGCGCATCTTCATCAACAAGTTCGTCTACAAGTTCGAATCCATCCAGCGCGGCGACATCGTGGTGTTCCGCTACCCGCGCGACCCTTCCAAGAGCTACATCAAGCGCGTGATCGGCGTGGCGGGCGACAAGGTCGTCATCCGCAGCGGATACGTCTACGTGAACGGCACGCTGATCCAGGAGCCGTACGTGCCGGTGCAGTTCTTCGACCCGCGGTCGTATGCCGAGACGATCGTGCCCGAGGGCTCCTACTACGTGCTGGGCGACCACCGCACCATGTCAAACGACTCGCGCGACTTCGGGCCGGTCGACGCCGACTACATCTACGGCAAGGCGGTGTTCGTGTACTGGCCGGTGGGGAAGCTGGGGATCCTGCGGTAAGACCTTCAACGCAGAGGCGCTGAGAGCGCCGAGGACTTCGTTTTCGGTCCGAACGGGCCGCTCGTTTGTCGCCTCACCCGATTGAATCAGCGCGGAACGCCGCCTACACTTTTCCACAACCTCGGCGCACTCTGCGTCTCTGCGTTGAAGAAGTTCTCTGCTAGAATCAATAAAATCCACGCCCCGGAGATTGCATGCAAGCGATCCTGGCCCTGGAAGATGGACGGATCTTCAAGGGCAAAGGTTTTGGCGCGAAAGGCGAGTGCTACGGGGAAGTCGTTTTCAATACCAGCATCACCGGCTACCAGGAGATCTTCACCGACCCTTCCTACGCCGGCCAGATCGTCGTCCTGACGAATCCCGAGATCGGGAACTACGGCACCAACCCTGAAGACAACGAGGCCACCCGCCCCTACATCGAGGGCCTGGTCACGCGCGAGTTCTCCAAGATCAGCTCGAACTGGCGCTCGCAAGAAGTGGCCGAGGAGTACCTCGAGAAGTTCAAGATCCCCGTCATTTCGGACATCGACACGCGTGCGCTGGTGCGCCACCTGCGCGATAACGGCTGCAAGCGCGGCGTCATCAGCTCGATCGAGAGCGACATCGACAAGCTGATCGAGAAGGCCCGCGCCATCCCCATCATGGTCGGGCAGGACCTCGCCAAGGTCGTCACCACCAAGCAGCGCTACCAGTGGGAGCTGGGCGAGCGATCGATCGAGCCCACGGAAGTGGTCGGCGTGAAAGACGCGCCGCCGCGCTTCCACGTGGTGGCCTACGACTTCGGCATCAAGCACAACATCCTCAGGAAGCTGGCGAGCGAAGGCTGCAAGGTGACGGTCGTCCCGGCGGAGACCAACGCCGAAGACGTGCTCGCGCTCAATCCTGACGGCGTCTTCCTCTCCAACGGCCCGGGCGACCCCGAACCCTGCACCTACGCGCAGGAGAACATCCGCCGCCTGATGGGGAAGAAGCCCATCTTTGGCATCTGTCTCGGCCACCAGCTCATTGGCCTCGCGCTCGGCGGCAAGACCTACAAGCTCAAGTTCGGCCACCACGGCGGGAACCACCCCGTGAAGCAGATGGCGAGCGGCAAGATCGAGATCACGGCGCACAACCACAATTTTGCCGTCGACCCGGAGTCGCTCTCGACCTCGGAAGTCGACCTGACGCACATCGACCTGAACGACAACACGCTCGAAGGCCTGCGCCACCGCAACTTGCCGCTGTTCAGCGTGCAGTACCACCCGGAAGCATCGCCGGGGCCGCACGACTCGCACTATTTGTTCAGGGATTTCGTGAAGATGATGGAGGAGTGGAAAGGGTGATCAAGATTATCGCAGCAGTCGGTGCGATTTGGTTCGTCATTACGGCGGCGAGTGTGTGGTACTTCACTCAGGGGAAATGCCCTAAGGATCAAGAACCTGTGGTTTCGCGATTACAGGGGAGCGTGGTAGGCAAAGAC
>DATIBR010000187.1 GCA_035457425.1 Terriglobales bacterium | reverse complement strand
ATGACTTCCACCAGCTTCATCAGCGGCACCGGGTTGAAGAAGTGCAGGCCGATGAAGCGCTCCGGCCGCTTGGTCGAAGCCGCCAGCTCGGTGATCGAGATGGAACTGGTGTTCGAAGCGAAGATGGCGTCCTTCTTCACGGTGGCGTCGAGGTCGCGATACATCGCCTTCTTCGTCTCGGGGTTCTCGATGATGGCCTCGATGACGATGTCGCAGTCGGCGAGGTCGTTCTTCGAGAGCGTGCCCTTGAGGCGGCCGCGGATCTCCTTGGCCTTCTCGGGAGTGATGCCGGACTTCTCCGGCTTCTCGGCGAACTTCGCCAGCGACTTCTCGATGCCGGCGAAACCCTTGTCGAGGAACTTCTGCTCGGCTTCGAGCACGACGACCTCGCAGCCGGCGGCGGCGGAGACCTGGGCGATGCCCGAGCCCATCAACCCGCAACCCAACACTCCAACCTTATTAATAGCCATCTATGACTTCCTTTTTCACCACGGAGGCACGGAGACACGGAGGAATCCTTTTATCTTTGGCTTTTCTCCGTGAACTCCGTGTCTCCGTGGTGAATTTATCTTTGTAAATTCTCCACAATGACGGCGATTCCCTGGCCGCCGCCGATGCACGCGGTCGCGAGGCCGTACTTCCCTTTCCGCCGGCGCAGCTCGTAGAGCAGCGTGAGCACCAGGCGCGTGCCGGTGGCGCCGAGCGGGTGGCCGAGCGCGATGGCGCCGCCGTTCACGTTGACTCTGTTCCGGTCGAGGCCGAGCTCCTTCTCGACCGCGAGGTACTGCGCGGCGAAGGCTTCGTTCACCTCGACCAAGCCGATGTCTTCGAGCTTGAGGCCGGCCTTCTTGAGCGCGGCGCGCGAGGCGGGCACGGGACCTTGTCCCATGATCTTCGGATCCACGCCGGCGATGCCCCACGAGACGAGGCGGCCCATAGGTTTCAGGCCGCGCTTCTCGGCGTCCGCGAGCGGCATGAGCACGACGGCAGCGCCGCCGTCGACGATGCCCGAGGCGTTGCCCGCGGTGATGTGCTTGCCGAAGGCGGGCTTGAGCTTCGCGAGACCCTCGGGCGTGGTCTCCGGACGCAGGTGGTCATCCTGCTCGAACAGTTCGCCGGTCGGCTCGCCCTTGCGGTTCCTGAGCGGGACGGGCGTGATCTCTTCCTTGAGGCGGCAGGCTTTCTGCGCCTCGTGCGCCAGCTTCTGCGAGCGCAGCGCGAACTCGTCCATGTGTTCGCGCGTGATGCCCTGCTGGTTACCGTACTCCTCGGCGGTCTGCGCCATGTAGAGGCCGCAGTAGGTGTCGAGGAGCGCGACCATGAGCGAGTCCTCGAGCTTGCCTTCGCCGAGGCCGACGCCCCACCGCATGCCGCGGATGACGTGCGGCGCCTGCGACATCGCTTCCATGCCGCCGGCGAGCACGGTCCTGGCCTCGCCGAGCTGGATCATCTGGGCGGCGGAGACGATGGCCTGCATGCCCGACCCGCAGAGGCGGTTCACGGTGAGCGCGGGGACTTCGACGGGCAGGCCCGCGCGGAGCGAGACGTGGCGCGCGCCGTAAAGCGCGTCGCCGGAGGTCTGCTGCGCGTTGCCGAAGACGGCGTGGTCGAACTCTTTGGGCTCGACGCCCGCACGCTTCATGGCTTCCTTCGAAGCGACGGCGCCCAGCTCCATGGCGGTGAAATCGCGCAGCTTGCCGCAGTAGCGGCCCATCGGGGTGCGCGCCCCGTTGACGATGGCAATGTCCTGAGGTGACAGCATGAGCGGCCTTTACTGATGACGTCGCAAGAGTGCGTGCAAACGTTTCAGTGTATCAGCCGCTAGTCCGTGGTCGCTAGTGCCCGCGCGCGAGGAGGAGCGGGCGACAACCGGGTCGGGCTACTTGCGGAAATCGGTGAACAGCACGACATCCACGTTTTCGGGGCCGCGGACGATGGCGATGCGCTTGCCGTCCGGGGAGAACGCGAAGCTGCTGATCATGTCGTTGGCGACCGTGAGGCGCGTCACCTGGCGCGCTTCTTTCTCATCCAGCATCTGCTGCCAGAGGTTGATGTTCTGTCCCAGCAGACGCGTGTAGAGGAAGCCCTTGCCGTCGGGCAGCCATTGCAGCGTGTCATTGAAGCCGGCGCCGATCGACCAGCGGTGCAGGATCTGGCCATCTGCGAGGCGCATCACGGCGAAGTAGAACACGCGCGCGCCGCCGGAGCCTTCGGTGTAGGGGAACAGCACGAGAGTGCCGTCGGGCGAGACCTGGGGCGCGAACGCAGCCGGCGGGCCGATGGCTTCGGGCTGGCCGCCGTCGGTCGCGATCCTCATCATGCGCTGCGGCGAGACGTCGGCGTTGGAGTAGTAGGCCCACTTGCCGTCGGGCGAACAGGAACCGGGGAAGTTGCGGTTCCCATGAGTGAGCTGGCGAGTCGCGCCGCTGGCGGCGTCGACCTTCCAAACGTTGACGCTGTTCTCCGCCGGATCGAAGCGCGCCACCAGGACGGCGTTCTCGCCGCAACGCGTCGGGAAGGCGGAAGGCAGGTCCTGCTTGAGGGTGTCGCGGTCGGAGCCATCGGGCCGCAGCAGGTCGAGGTTCAGGTCGGGATCATCCATGATCAGGCGTTCATTGGAGAGCCAGGCGACGGTGTTCCCGATGTCGCGATCCTGCGTCACTTGCGTCATGGCGGTGGGATCGGAGGCGGGCGCTACATAAACATTGCGACCGCGATCCACCTGCACGGCGGCGATCATCTTCTCCGAAGCGTCGAGGCTCACGCTCTGGTAGCTCCCCAGGTCGCTGGTGAAGCGGCGCAGTTCGCCTTTGGGATAGGGCTGGTAATAGAGCTGCACGCGGTCGCCGTGGGTGAGGTCCGATCCCAGGAGCAGCAGGCCGCCGGCGGTCAGCCAGCGCACGCCTTCCACCATCAACTTCGACGGGATCTCCACCGCCTTGCCGCCCTGCACCGGGTACACGGCGACGATGGTGGCGGCATCCTTTCCGAGGTGCTCGGCGGCGGAGGCGACGAGCTTGCCGTCGGGCGACCAGGCAGGCGCGCTCTGGCGGAACCCTTCATTGCTGCCGCGCGACGCCAGTTCGCGCTGGCTGCTGCCGTCGGTGCTTGCGACCATCAGCAGCGTCTTGCCGTGCGCGAAATCGGCACGGATGAAGGCGATCTGCTTGCCGTCGGGCGAGAAGGTGCAGCCGCTGGCGACGTCTTCGACGATCTTCTTGATCGGTCCGCCCAGCGTGGGGACGGAGTAGAGGGCCAGCACCGCCGGGTTCTCGGGGGTGTGCCGCGCGAAGTAGACGTAGTCGCCGTCCGGCGTGAACGAGATGTCGTGCTGGTAGAAGCCGGGCTGCGGCGGCACCACCTGGATGTGGCTGCCGGTCGTGATCGACTTCACCCAGAGGCTGCGATCGCCTTCGCGGCGCGCGTAGGCGATGTACTTGCCGTCGGGCGAGATGCCGGCGTAGACGGCGTGGCCGTGCTGCGTCAGGCGGGTCAACTTCATGTTCTGCGTGTCGAACGGGACCTGCGATGCGCCCAGCCACTGGAAGGCGCCGATGGAGAGCGCGGCGATGATCCCGATGGCCACGACCAGGCCCGCGACGATCTGCCACTTGTGCCGCTTGGCCTCGCCCATCAGGATCTCGGAGCTCGACGGCACCTTCTGCTGCGCGGTGGAGCGGGGCGCGGCGGCGGCCATCTTGCCGGAGCTGGAATCGCGGGCCAGGCGGCGCAGCTCCGCGCGCATCTCGCCGGCCGACTGGTAGCGCAGCTCGCGGTCTTTCTCGAGCGCGCGCAGGATGATCTCGTCCAGCCGCTGGGGCAGGTCGGGATTCACTTGGCGGGGCGCGATCGGTTGGCGCTCGAGGATCTGGTTGAACACCATCGCCGGACTGTTGCCCGGGAACGGCACCTTGCCGGTGGACATCTCGTACAGCACCGCTCCGAAGCTGAAGAGATCGGAGCGAGCGTCGAGCTCTTCGCCGCAGGCCTGCTCCGGCGACATGTACGCGATGGTCCCGACCGTGGTGCCCGACTGCGTGAGCGAGAGCCCGGGATCGCTCGGGGGACCGCCGATGGCGGCGGTCTCGGCGACGTGCTGCTTCTTGGGCAGCTTGGCGAGGCCGAAGTCGAGGATCTTGGCCTGTCCGCGCCTGGTGACGAAGATGTTGGCGGGCTTGATGTCGCGATGGATGACGCCCTTGGCGTGGGCGGCGTCGAGCGCGTCGGCGATCTGGGTGCCGAGGTCGAGCACGTCGCCGATGCGCAGCGAGCCCGCGACCAGCTTGTGCGAAAGCGGCTGGCCCTCCATCAGCTCCATCACGATGAAGTTGCGGTCGCCCTCTTTCTCGAGGTCGTAGATGGTGCAGATGTTCGGGTGATTGAGCGAGGAGCAGGCACGTGCCTCGCGGCGGAAGCGCTCGAGCGTGTCGGGGTCGGAACCCATCTCGGGCGTGAGGAACTTGATGGCGACTTGCCGGCCGAGGTTCAGGTCCTCGGCGGCGTACACCACGCCCATGCCGCCGCGCCCGACTTCGGCGGTAATGCGGTAGTGCCCGATGGTCTGGCCGATCATGACAGGTGAGTGGGGACTGTAGCGTAAAACGTCGGGAAGTGGAAAGAGCTAGTTCAGGCCGACGCGGCGCATGAGGCGGACGAAGCGGGCATCGCCGCGCAGCGGGTCGTAGACAGGGTTGACCTTCAAGCTGGTGAGCACGTTGGAGTGCTGTTGATAGGCCTGTTCGAGGGCGGCGAAGGCTTCGTCGCGGGTGCCGACGGCGGAAGTGGCGTAGACCAGCGCGCCGGCGTCGAGGCGCTTGCGCTCCGTCAGCTCCGCCAGCCGGGCCAGCTCGACACGCGCCTGCCGGCGGTCGCCGCGCAACTGATGCGTGCGCGCCATCCCGACCAGGTACCACGGGTTCTCCGCCGACCAGCCGGAGGATTCGATGGCGGCCAGGGCTTCCTCGACCTTCCCCTGCTCCTGGTAGACGCCGTGCAGCAGGCCATGGGCGCGCGGGAAGCTGGCGTCGCGCGCGATCACGGCGCGCAGCTTGGCGGCCGCGCGCTCGTACTGCCGGGCATAGAAAAGGATGGCGCCGTGATCCGTCTGGATGATGAGCGAGAGCGGATCGAGCT
>DATIBR010000186.1 GCA_035457425.1 Terriglobales bacterium | reverse complement strand
CGCATCTTCCGCGGCGCGCTCGCCTTCAACCTCGCGCTCACGCTGTTCTGGATCTTCACCGCGCTCACCCACGGCAGCTACTTCTTCAAGGATTACCGCGTCGACCGCGAGGCGCTGATGCGGGTCGGCTTCGGCGTCCTGTGGTTCAACGTGATCTGGGGATTCATCTGGTACGGGGTGAAGCGCGCGCTGTTGCGCTACTCGGTCGGATTCTCGAAGGAAGAGGTGCGCGCGGCGTTCTCGTCGCGCATGAAGCGCGACCAGCCGTTCGAGGTGGCCGAATACACGGCGCGCCACTCCGAGCGCCGCATCCGCATCGCCGACATGGTGGGTCGGCGCGGCCGGTTCATCACCATCGGCGCGGCATTCTTTTACTACCTTTACGTGCAGCTCGGCGTGGATCCCAAGCCCAGCTTCGCGACCGCCTTCCTCGCCGACAACCTGTTCGACGCCGTGGCGAACGGATGGATCTTCCTCGCCTTCTACTACAGCAACAGCTTCCTGGGCGCGGCGTTCTACGGGCCGCAGTCGCGCGTGATGGATGGCGTGCTGGCGCGCGCCAATTGCCTGCTCATCACCACGCTGTGGGCGGGGTTCAAGTTCATCATGCTGCCGCTCGGGACCAGGCTGGCGGCGGTCTATCCGCCGCGCGCCTTCGCCGCCGTGTTCGCCATGATCTGGGGGTCGTACATGGCGTGCGACGCGATGTCGGAGGTGGGCGGCGCGCTGTTCGGCAAGCAGAAGATCAAGGTCTCGGGCGTGGGCGACGTGAACCGCAAGTCCATCGCCGGGACCGTGACCGGCTTTGCGGCGTCGCTGGCGCTGTGCCTCGCGGTCGTGCTGGGGAATCACTTCCCCGCGCCGTGGATCGGCCTTGCCGTCGTGATCTCGATCTCGAACACGCTGCTCGAGCTCTACTCCCCGCGCGGCACCGACGACATCGTGATGGCCACCGCCAACGGGCTTCTGTGCTGGGCGTTCGGCGCGTGGCTGCTGTAGCGCCTCAGTAGCCGGCGGCCTGCGCGTTGCCGCGCGGGTCGGGCGCGCCCAGCAGTTCGCCCGTCTTGGGATCGACCATGATGGCTTCGGCCTCGTCCACGTGGAAGCGCGGTGCGAGCTTGTGGCCGCGCGCCGCGAGCAGCCCGAGCGTGTCCGGCGACCAGCCGAAGTCTTCCACCATGATCTGGTCTGGCATCCACTGGTGGTGGAACTGCGGTGCGGCCACGGCCTGCTGCACGTCGAGCCCGAAATCGATCACGCCCATGATGACGTTCCCCACGCCGGAGATGATCCTCGGGCCGCCGCGGGCGCCCAGCACCAGGAACGGCTTGCCGTCTTTCAGCACGATGGTCGGCGCCATGGCCGAGAGCGGCCGCTTCCCCGGCTGGATGGCGTTGCCTTCTCCCTGGAGCAGGCCGAACAGGTTCGGCTTGCCGGGCGCGGAGGTGAAGTCGTCCATCTCGTTGTTGAGCAGGAAGCCGAGGCCTTCCACCGTGACGCGCGACCCGAAGGAATCGTTGAGCGTGGTGGTGACCGCGACCGCGTTGCCCGCGGCGTCGACGATGGAGTAGTGCGTGGTGTGCTCGGGCTCGCGTACCGGGCCGGGGCGCAGTCGCGCGCTGACGTCCAGACCCTGGAACTGCGGGCGCCGCAGCTCGCTGCTCGGCGTGGCGCGGTGCGGGTCGATGCTCTCGCGCCAGGCCTCGGCGTACCTCTTGTCGATCAGCTGTGCGACCGGCACGGTGGTGAAGTCGGGGTCGCCCAGCAGCTCCGCGCGGTCGAAGAAGGCGCGCCGATACGCTTCCGCCGTGAGATGGATCGCGTCGGCGCCGCGGCCGAGCCGCTTCAGGTCGAAGCCCTCCATGATGTTGAGCGTCTCGATCAGCGTGATGCCGCCCGAGGAGGGCGGCGGCGCCGCCAGGATCTCGTAGCCGCGGTAGTAGCCCCGGATCGGCCGGCGCTCTTTCACTTCGTACTCCGCGAGGTCTTTCGCCGTGATGAGCCCGCCGTTCTTTTGCATGAACGCGGCCAACTGGCGCGCCATCCGGCCTTTGTAAAACTCCATCGGGTTTTGGGCGAGACGCGCGAGCGTGCGCGCCAGCTCGGGCTGGCGCAGGATCTCGCCGCCGCGGCATGCCGCTCCGTTGCGCAGGAAGATCCGTTTCGTCGCCGGGAAGTCGGCGAGGTCTGTGTAATCCGGGTCGAGCAGCTCCTCGCAGTCTTCGTAAGAGAGCGCGAAGCCTTCGCGCGCCAGGCGGATCGCCGGCGCCAGCAGCGTCGCCCACTTCAGCTTTCCCCACTTCTTGTGCGCGTAGTACATGCCGGCCACCGAACCGGGCACCGCCACCGCTTTGTATCCGACCAGGCTGGCCTTGGGGATGATGTTGCCGCCGGCGTCGACGTACATGTTGCGCGTGGCGGCAGCCGGCGCCTTTTCGCGGTAGTCGACGAAGTGCGCGTCGCCCGCGGCGAAGCGGACGAGCAGGAAGCCGCCGCCGCCGATGTTCCCCGCCTGCGGGTGGACCACCGCGAGCGCGAATCCGGTGGCGACCGCGGCGTCGACGGCGTTGCCGCCGCGCTTCATCGCGTCCGCGCCCGCCTTCGACGCCAGTTCGTGCCCGCTCACGACCATCGCGTGCCGCGCGTGCTTGGGCCGCAGCGGGGCCTGGGCTTGGGCGACGGAGGCAAGAACGAGTAGGCCCGCAGCAATCAACCGAAGTTTTCTCAAGTCGTCTTCCTTGCCTTCAGGCGCGGGCGCTTGCGAATCTCGGTCCAATACTCTTCGCGGACGTCATCATCGATCTCGATGGGAATGTTGGTCCGGTAAAGTTGATCGGCTCCGTCTCGCCTGGGTCCAGATATCCAATACTCCTCGCCAGAATTGATCTCGACGTAGTTCGATTTAAAGCCCGCACCCTTCAGACTCTGGAACTCCTTCTCCTTATAGCGAATCGTCTTGCCGGTCTTGGAGAACACAACACGGCCGATTCGGGCAGGACCTGTTAGCCCCTCAGCCTTCGATTCGATGTACATGATTCGGGTCTTGTGTCCCATAAGAACGCCCGGGGAAGCGAAGATTTTCGCACTTTCTTGTGTTCTGCGTCATATAACCAGCAGGTCCCTCTCACTCATAGGACGGATGCCTGATGGAACCGGCGGAGCTCCGAATCCAACTCGAAGCGCTGCACGCCGAGAGTTTCGGGTGGGCGCTCGCCTGTTCCGATCCTTGGCTGGCCGAGAGCGTGCTGCAGCGCAGCTATCTCAAGGTGCTGGAAGGGCGGGCGCGCTACGACGCGCGCTCGAGCTTCAAGACGTGGTTCTTCGGCGTGGTGCGCAACACCGCGCGCGAGGAGCGCCGGCGGGCGCTCTGGCGGAAGCTGCGATTGCTTCCGCCGGAAGCGGCAGAAGCGATAGCGCGGCCGGGTTCGGCGGAAGTGGACCTGGTCGAAGCGGAGCAGCGGGAAGCTTTCCGCCGGCTGCTGGCGCGGCTGCCGCGACGCCAGTGCGAGGCGCTGCACCTGGTCTTCTACCAGGAGCTCACGCTGGAAGAAGCGGCGCAGGCGATGGGCATCGGGCTGGGTTCGGCGCGCACGCACTACGAGCGCGGCAAGAAGAGGCTGCGGGAGATGCTGGAGCAGGAGCAGGTCGAGTATGACGCGAGACGAGCAAGAGCTTAAGGCGCTGTTCCAGGCGGAGCGGACGGCGGACGCGCACTCGGCACCGGCCTTCGCCCGCGTGCTCGCTCGTCCGGCGCCGGCCGACTACAGCTACCTGCGCGCCCTCGCGCTCGTCGCGGCCATCGTGCTGGTCGCGGTGCTGGCGAGCAGCAACATCTTGAAGCGGAAAGTAGGCACCGGCGACTCGCCGGTGCCGCCAACCGTATCAGTAGCTCAGGTAGGCACCGGCGACTCGCCGGTGCCGGGGCCGGCGGGGTCGCCGGCACCTACCACGCGCAAGCCGCCGGCCAAGGCGAAGCCCGTGACACTTTCCACCTGGAAGTCGCCCACGGCCGCGCTGCTCGACACCCCGGGCGACGACCTCTGGACCACCGTCCCGAAGATCGGCGCCAGCAAGTACGAGACCCCAAAATCTACCGAGTGAGAGGAAACGCAATGAAACGTCTCTGTGTCCTGTTCCTGATGTTCTGTCTCGCGGGCTTCGCGATCGCGCAGAATCCCGAGGGCGGCGCGCCGCCGCCGTCGCAACCGCGGTCGGCCGCGCCGGGCGGCCCCGGCGGCCCGCACGGCGGCATGATGAAGATGCGGCATCCCGGCGGCGACGACCCGCTCGCCGGCCTCATGTTCCCGCCGGAGCTCATCCTGCGCCACGCCGAGATGCTCAATCTCACCGCGGACCAGAAGGCCGCCATCCGCAACGAGATCAAGACCTCGCAGCCCAAGTTCACCGACCTGCAATTCCAACTCCAGGACCAGATGCAGGCGCTGCACAAGCAGCTCACCGCCGACAAGACCGACGAGAAGGCCGCCATGGCCGCGCTCGACCAGGTGCTCGACACCGAGCGCCAGATCAAGCGCCTGCACGTGGGCATGATCGTCCGCATCAAGAACCTGCTCACCAGGGAGCAGGTGGACAAGCTCCACCAGATGCACGACCAGATGCCGATGAAGCGCCGCGGACCGGAGGGCGGCGGGCCGGGCGGACCGGGCATGCCTGGCGATGACGGCGGTGAGCCGCCGGAGCAATAAGCAATAAGCGGTAAGCAATAAGCCAAAGCAGAGAACGCGAGAGCCTGGCCGAATCGCCAGGCTCTCTTTGTTTTCGCTTATCGCTTACTGCTGATCGCTTATTGCTGCTTCATTTCGCTTCCTGCAGCGTGACCTTCACGTCCATCTTCTGCTTGCCGCGATAGATGGTGACGGTCACGGTGTCGCCGGCGCGGTGGCGGTTCATGGCGCGCGCCAGGTCCATCTGGTCCACGATCTCGTCGCCGTCGATGGCCACGATGAGGTCCCCGCCCAGCATGATGGGGATGTTCCGCAGGTACGCCCGCTCGCTTCCGCCGCGCAGTCCCGCCTTCTCTCCCGAGCTGCCCGGGATGACCTGCACGATGAGCACGCCGTGGTCCGAGGGCAGGCCGAGCTCCTCCGCCAGCTCCGGCCCGATGGGGATGGTGCGCACGCCGAGCGTCGGCCGCTTCACGCGCCCGACCGTGACCAGGTCGTTGAGCACCGCCTTCGCCGCGTTGATGGGGATGGCGAAGCCCACCCCCGAGCTCTGCCCGACCTGCGACAGGATCATGGTGTTGATGCCGATGACCTCGCCGCGCGAGTTCAGCAGCGGCCCGCCGGAGTTGCCGGGGTTGATGGCCGCGTCGGTCTGGATGGCTTCGTCGATGAACGAGTTCTGGCCGCGCACCGGCCGGATGGAGCTGATGATGCCGTGCGTGAACGTCCCGCCCAGGCCGAACGGGTTGCCGATGGCGTAGACGCGCTGCCCGACTTGCAGCCCCTTCGAGTCGCCGAGTGTCGCCGGGTGCAGCTCGCGCGCCGTGATGCGGATGACCGCCAGGTCGTTCGCCGGGTCCACGCCCACGATCGCGGCGGTGTACTTCTTGCGGTTCGAGAGCGTGACCTCGACGCGCCGCGCGTCCTGGATCACGTGGTAGTTGGTCAGGATGTGCCCGGCATTGTCGATGAGGAAGCCGGAGCCCTGGCCTTCCTGCGGCACCGCGCCGTAGAAGAAGTCGAACGCCACGGCGACCGAGGTGATGTTGACGACCGACGGCAACACCTTCTTGTAGAGGTTGATGTCGGCCTGCTCTTCGGCGCTGAAAGTCTGCGGCGCCGCGGCCTCGGTGATCTCGACGTGGTCGGGCCGGCTGAGCCGGCTGAGGATGTCGCTGGCCGGCGCCCCCGGGCGGTGCGTGGTGAAGTAGTAGAAGCTGCCGGCGAGGACGCTGGCGAGGATGGCGATCCGTATGACGGTCATGCGCTTCATGGGTTTTGTATTACATCCCGAGCGTAGCGAGGGAGCCCTGCCTCACGACGATGCTTGGTTCGAACAGGGTTCCCTCGCTGCCCTCGGGATGTCCTTTGACGACCCTGGTTGCAAAGACGTCATAGCACCCCGCGGGTCAACCGGAGCGCGTGAGTTCTTCGTAAATCTTTGTAACCTGCGCCCGCGTCTCGGCCTCCGAGCCGGAGTTGTCGATCGCCAGCGACGCGCGCCGCGCCTTCTCCGCGTCCGGCAGCTGCGAGGCGCTGCGGCGCTCGAGTTCCTTGCGCGCCGCGGCTTCGTCCAGCTCCGGATGCCGCGCGCGGAAGCGCGCCAGCTTCTTCTCCGCCGCGCACGTCACGGCGATGGTCTGCGCGAACTTCCCTTCCGACTTCGCCTCGAACAGCAGCGGAACCTCGATGAGCGCGAGCTTCGTCTCGGGCGCGGAGTCTTCCAGGCCGCGCATCCACGCCACCTGGTAATCGATGACGGCGGGGTGCACGATGCTCTCCAGCTTCTTGCGGCGCTCGGGGCCCTGGAAGGCGGCGTCGGCGAGTTTGCGGCGGTCGATGCGCCCGCCGGAGTCGAGGATCCCGCGCCCGAACTCGCTGACGACTTGCGCATGCACCGGCTCGCCCGGCTCGTAGAGCTGGTGCACGATCTCGTCGGCGCTCAGGGTGGCGACGTGCGGCAGCTCGGCGAACATGCGGAGCACCGTCGACTTCCCGCACGCGATGCCGCCCGTGATCGCCGCGTGGATCATTTCTTCCAGGGACGCCGCAACGCTTCGCGCTCACCCATGTTCATCATCCTCACTGCGCCATCGCCGGCGCGCGCTGCCCGCGGCGCAGGTTCATCGCCTTCACCGTGTTGGCCATGAGCATGGCGATGGTCAGCGGCCCCACGCCACCCGGCACCGGCGTGAGCGCCCCCGCCACCTCGGCGACCTCGGGGTGCACGTCGCCCACCAGCGTGGAGCCCTTGGCGGCGAAATCGGCTTCGCGCCTGGCGTTGCCCGCGAAGAACCTCTGGAACTCGGCCGCATCGGTGACGCGGTTGATCCCGACGTCGATCACGGTCGCGCCCGGCTTCACGAATTCCTTCGTGATCATTCCCGCCTTGCCGATGGCGGCGACCAGGATGTCGGCAGTGCGGCACACGCCCGGCAGGTCGCGCGTCTTCGAGTGGCAGATGGTGACGGTGGCGTTGGCGTTGGTGAGCAGCATCGCGACCGGCTTGCCCACGATGTCGCTGCGCCCCACCACCACCGCGTTCGCGCCCTGCACCGCGATCCCCGAGCGCTGCAGGATCTCCATCACTCCCGCGGGCGTGCACGGCACCAGCCCCGGCCGCTGGGTCGAGAGGTACCCGACATTCATCGGGTGGAAGCCGTCGACGTCTTTTTCCGGCAGCACCTCGAGCAGGACCTTCTTGGCGTCGACCTGCTTGGGCAGCGGGAGCTGCACGAGGATGCCGTCGATCTCGTCGCGCGCGTTGAGCTCGCGCACGATGGCGAGCATCTCGGCGGTCGAGAGCGTCTCCGGTGGCGTGATCTTCTCCGAGTAGATGCCGAGCTGCTCGCACGCCTTGATCTTGTTGCGGACGTAGATCTCGCTGGCGGGGTCGTGGCCCACCAGCACCGCGGCCAGCCCGGGACGCAAGCCGGTCTCGGCCAGCTTGCGCACTTCCTGTCCGACTTCGTCCTTGATCTGCGCGGCCAGCTTGTTGCCGTCGAGGATGGTGGCGGGCATCCGCACCTCGGGACTCTGGGATGACGCTATCTTACAAGTCCCCAGCGCACAGTCCACAGTCCACCGTGGCACGGCCGGCTCCTGTGGACTCTGGACCGTGAACTGTGGACTAATACCGCCATGTTCTCCGAGCAGCTTCTTGAGCGCCTGCGCTGCCCCGCCTGCCGCGCCCCGCTCGCCTTCCGCCAGGACAAGCAGGACTTCCGCTGCGACGCCTGCCGGCGCGTCTATCCCATCCGCGACGGCGTTCCCGTGCTGCTGGCGGAGGAAGGGACGCTGGAGGGTTAGCTCGTGGGCGCGGGCCGGACACCGGCGCTACCTCAGTGCTGGATGGGCGCGCGCGTGTCGCCTTCGCCGAACGAATCGTACGACACCTCCATCCGCTGACCGGAGGAGGTCGTGATGATCAGCGAGCGCCGGTCGGCCAGCAGCCGCACGATGTCGCCGGTGAGCGCGGTCAGCGCCATCTTCTTCCAGCTCTTGCCGCCGTCGATGGAGTGGAAGAGCGCCGTCTTGGTGCCGCCCGCCCAGACGTCGTTGCCGTTGGCCGCGAGCGCGCGGAACTGCACGTCGCTCGCGATGGGGACGTAGACCCAGGTGCGTCCATCGGTGGAGCGCTGCACGCGGCCGTCGGAGGTCACGATCCAGCGCGCGTTGCCGGAGTCGAGTTCGAAGCGCGGGTTCGCCGCCCGCGTGCCGCTGACCGCGACGTTCGCCGCCTGTTCCTTCTCCAGCCCGCCGGCGAATCCCGGGCCGTACGCGCCCTTGGCGCGCGCCATCGTGCCGCTGCCCGCGGCAGTTTGTGAGACGACGCTGGCTGTTTCCGTGGAAGCCTCCGCGGCCGGCTTCTGCGCGTCCGCCAGCTTGGCCTCTTGGTTCGCCGCATCGTCTTTCTTGGTGGCGATCTTGTACGCGTTGGCTTCCGCCTTGCCGCCGGCAGGCGCGCCGGTGGAGGACGCGGCCGGCGAGGGCGCGGACACCGCACGCCCATAGGCCACTTCGTCCGCCGCCTGGGCAGGCGCGGCGGTCGGCGCCGCGGGACGAGCCTCGGCAAGCTGCGCTCCCTGCGCGCGTTTCTGGTCCTGGTCTTCGCGCGCCCGCGCCGGCGTTGCCGCTTGCGCGTTCTTGCGCGAGACTTCGGCGGCTTCGCCGTCGCGCGCCGGCTGATCCTTCTCGGCCGCCGCCGCCACCGGCGTCGAGGCCGGCGGCTTCAGTTGCGCGGCCGGCTGCTCCTGCTTGGCCTTCGCGGCGAATTCGCCGCTTGCGGGACGCGGCCCTTCCGCGGAATATTTCCCGACCTTCGGCGCCTGCATCACCACCGCGACCGCCACCACCGCGACCGCCGCCGCGACCGCGCCCCAGCGCATCAGCGGCACCGTCAGCCAGCCCGCCTGGCGCGGCGCGACCGTGGCCTCCTCCGCCGGCGGCTGCTCCGGCGCGGCCAGCGCCACCACCTCGCGACACTCCGCGCACGTCGCCAGGTGCGCCAGCACCTGCTCGCGCTCGCGCGCGATCAGCGCGCGCTCCGCGAACGCCGTCAGCAGGCCGGCATCGGGATGCGCGCCCGCCACCGCCTGCTTCGCCAGCGCCCTGCGCGCGAGTTTGGACAGCTCCGCCATCAACTTCCTTCCTTACCGGAGAACGGCGCCGCGGCCGCATCTTGCGCCAGGCGGCCGCGAATATTGACCTGCAGGTCGCGCACGTCGGCGGCCAGCGCCTCTTCCGCCTGCCGCCGGCTCATGCCGCGCTTCACCAGCGCGTCCAGGATGTGCTTGCGCAACTGCCCCGTCAGCTTGTCGAGCTTGCGGCTGATGGTGGACTCGTGCACGCCCAGCGTCTTCGCGACCTCGGCCAGCGTGCGCTGGTCCAGGAAATACGAGGCCAGGATGTAGCGGTCTTCCGCCGGCAGCGCGGCGAATACCGAATCGACCGCGGCCTCGAGGCGCGGGTCGACGGGGACCGCGTCTTCCACGACCGGCGCGGCGAACTGCACGCCCTCTTCGTTCTCCTCGTCCAGGCTCACCAGCTTCTTGCGGGTGCGATAGCGGTTGACGTACTCCTGCGCCAGCACGGTGCGCAGCCAGCCCTCGAGCGAGCCGCGGCCCATGTAGAAGAGCAGCTTGGAGCGGCGCTCGCCGTCGCGCAGCTCGGTGCCGTAGAGGTCGGCGTAGAGCGAGTCGGCGAGCTCGCGGCCGGTGGCCTCGTCGCGCGCGAGGGCCCGCCCGGCGTCGAACAGCTTCGCGCGGTAGCGCGCGAGGAAGACCTCCCAAGCGCGCTCGTTGCCCTGCGCGCAGCCGCGCGCCAGCGCCAGCTCCTCGACGCGCAGCGACCGGTAAAGCTCGGTCGCATCGCCCGGCCCGGCGCCGGCCGGCAGGTACTTCGCCCCGACCTCCGCCAGGATGCGCAGGAACTCGGCCTGCTCGAGGCCGTAGTCGGCGGCGCGGCTCGCGGCCCACAGCTCGCCGAACAGCCGCTCCAGCCACTGGCCGGCTGGGCCGATGCTCGGACGCCCGGGTTTTGTGCCCGCGGACATGTCGTGGAAGGGGGATGTTATCAACAATTTGGACGCCGGCAGCAGCCACTTTGGTTATTCCGCCGCGCGAATTTCGTCCGCAAGAGCGCGCTGCGGTGTCGTTCTAGGAGCAAGGAGAAAGACCTATGCGTACGCTCAAGACCCTGACCCTGCTGGCGGTGATCGCCGGCGCCATCGTCATCCTGGGAGCGCTGTGGCAGCCGGCGCCCGTTGCCGCGCAAGTGAAACCCGCGGGCGAGCAGCCCGCGACTGCCGCCGGCGGCGGATACCGCGTGCTGGCGCCCATCACCCACGGCAGCTTGACCATCTTCCCGGTCGTCGCGGCGAGCGCCCACGACACCCGCGAATTCCTCACGCTCGATGAAGGGCTGCGCTCCGGCGAAGTAGTGGTGACCGAGGCCGGGCGCGTGCAGCCGCTCATCCGGCGCGGCCGGCGCTACGAGCAGCAGCGCGGCGACGGCGCCGAGGTCAACCGGCTCGTCCTCGTGAACAACTCCAAGCGGCCGCTGCTCTTGCTGGCGGGCGAGATCGTCACCGGCGGCAAGCAGGACCGCGTCATCGGCAAGGACCGCATCGTTCCCGCCGAAAGCGACCCCATCGACCTCAGCGTGTTCTGCGTGGAGCCCGGCCGCTGGGTCGCGCGCGGCGAAAAGTTCGGCGCACTGAGCGGCCAGATGGCGCAGCCCAGCGTCCGCGCCAAGGCCATGGCCGACAAGGACCAGCAGAAGGTGTGGGATGGCGTGCGGAAGGCGAATGAGTATGCGATCGCGGCGGCTCCGGCGGTGTCGCGCGCCGAGATCAGCTCGGAAGGCGGCTCTTCCTACGCCGGTGTCATGGACAACAAGGCCGTCCGAGCGCAGGTCGACGAGGTCGCCGCGCCCATGCAGAAGTCCTACGAGTCGGTGATCCGGCAGCTCAAGAACCAGAACGCCGTCGGCGTGGTGGTGGCCATCAACGGCGAGATCGAGTGGGCCGACATCTTCGCCTCCACCGAGCTGCTGCAGAAGTACTGGCCGAAACTGGTGCGGTCGTATGCCGCGGAGACCATCGGCGTCACCCGCGCCAAGGGCGCGACCGTCAGCCAGGCTGCGGCGCAGCAGTTCCTCAACGACTGGGGCGGCAAGCGCCAGATGGTCGAGACCGAACCGGGGCTCTTCCGCCACGTCGAGGTCGCGGGCCGCGGTTTTCGCGCCTTCCAGCTCACTTCGCTGCTGCCCAGGACCGGCTTCGATGTGCACCTCAGCAAGATGGCCGAGGAGAACGGAGGCATGATCGGCAACTAGGAGTGGCTGGTGGCGAGTTCCTAGTTGCGAGTTGGCAGAACCAACGCAAGGGCTGCAACGTATCCATCAGCGGTGACGGGGATTCGCGGGCCCGAGGGAACCGGTCGCTGGCCACTGGGTTCGCAGGCAACCCGGCGTATCCCCATGACAAGATTGGTTGTACGCGAAATTTTTACCAGAACTGCAACAAACGGGTGGGTGGCGCAGTCTAATCCACTAACGGCAGTAGACGTGCAAGGGACATAGGTAGAGGTGGTTCCAGGGTCGGAGGTGACGACATGGGTGACAAGTTCAACGTGACCGAAGTCGCGGCCCTGCGGAACGAGCTGCTCCAGGGTGGGCTCGACTCCATGCAGGCCGCGGAAGTGGTGAGGATGTTCCTGATGGGGCACGGCTACGGCATCTCGGCCGACGCCGCGCTGGACGCGGCCAGCCGCATCACGGGCGGCGGCTCCCTGGAGGCCGTGCAGAAGGATCTCGAGAATCTGGCGCTGGTGATGTAACCGCATCATGTGGGGCGGAACTGCCCCGATAAATCACGCGCCTTACCCCTGGTCTGATGGACCAGAGAAGACAGAAGCCGGGCGAAACTGCCCGGCTTTTTGTATGCCCGAAATGTGTCCGCCGGCCGACAGAATGTGTCAGTCCCGGAGGCGGACCCGCCCTGCCTCCCCATGTTTACCAATGAAGTAACGGATTGACACGATACGGCTAGTAGTAATACGACTATGACAGCCCGCCGTGCCGTTCGGGGCCTGGGAGACACCCCGCAATGCCCACCACCGAGCCGATCGCCACCCGGATCCTGCGCACCACCATGGAGCTGCGGATGCTCGAATGCGAGCTGCGCTCCGCGCTGGAACTCGCCGGCCCCTCCCTGCCGTTGCCCGGGCAGCTCGACCCCAAGATCGCCGCCGAGTTCCACGATGCCCTCGACCGCATGCGCCATACGCTGTGGACCAGTGCGGTAGCCTACGCCACGCCCACGCCTGACGCGGCCGGGAGCGCGGTCATCGGCTATCGCTTGAGCCGCGTCGCCGAGATGCTCAGCATGCTGCGCGCCTCGGGCGCGCCCGAGCTTGCCGAGCTCTCCGGCTCCGACAGCTTCATCGAGCAGGTGCAGGCCGTGGCCGCGCTCACGCTCGACAAGCATCTGAAGAAGACGCCCGTCGCCTAGCGCGCCAGCACGCGCTCGGCCGCCTGCTGGCCCTCGCGCACGCAGTCCGGCACGCCGATGCCGTGGTAGGCGTTGCCGGCCAGCGCCAGGCCGGGCAGCTGGGCGGCGAGCGCCTCGATGCGCGCCACGCGCTCCAGGTGCCCCACTTCGTACTGCGCCATCGCCTGCCGCCAGCGGAAGACGCGGGTGAACAGCGGCTCGGCCGCCATCCCCGGACCGAGCACCTGCTGCAGCTCGCCGCGGATGGCCGCGACCAGTTCGTCGTCGGAGAGCTGCATGTTCTCGCCGGCGGCCTCGCCCCCGATGAAGCAGCGGAACAGCATTTTCCCTTCCGGCGCGCGCGCGTGGAACTTGTTTTGCACGAAGGTGCACGCCAGCATCTTCTTCCCTTCCGCCTTGGGCGCCAGGAAGCCGAACCCTGCGATGCGCGCGCGCGTGGCGGCGTCGAGCGCGGCCCCGTCGTATGCCAGCGCGATGGTGATGGACGAGTTGTAGTTCACGCCGCGCAGCTCATCCGCGAGCGCGGCCGCGGCGGCGCCCAGCAGGTCGGCGGCCTGGTACGCCGGGACCGCGAGGATCACGGCGTCGAAGTGCTGGTCGCCGGCGTCGGTCACGACCGACCACTTCGCCTCCTCCGCCGAGCCCGCGCGCCGCAGGCTCCACGCCGGCGTGTTCAGATGCAGCGCGCCCGGCGCGAGGCGGGCGGCGAGCGCGTCGGTCATCTGCTGCATGCCGCCGCGCAGCGTGGTGAACAGCGACGCCGCGGAGTTCGCCGGCATCTTCTTGCGCGCCTCCATCATGGCGCGGGCGAGCGAGCCGGTCTTGCGCTCCATCTCGACGAAGCGCGGCAGCACCGCGCGCACGCTCAGCTTGTCGGCCGAGCCGCCATAGACGCCCGCCAGCAGCGGGTCGGCCATGCGGTCCACCATCTCGCGCCCGAAGTGGCGCGTGACGAACTGCGCCACCGACTCGTCGCGGTCGCCCTCCCGCGGCTTGGTCCAGAGCTCGCTGGCGGCCATGATCTTCGCGCCCAACGAGAACAGCCGCGTGGTCGCCATCGGCCACAGCTTGGTCGGGACCATGAACATCAGCCCATCGGGGATCTCCACCGGCCGGCCCTGGACAAGGATGAACGTCTTGCGCTGGTAATCGTTCGAGGGGATCAGTTCGTCGGCCAGCCCGAGGTAGCGGCAGAGCGTCGCCGCCCAGGGTTTTTCGCTGAGGAAGGAATCCGGCCCCGCTTCGACCACGAAGCCCTGGACGTGCTCGGTGCGGATCACGCCGCCGGCGTGCCCGGAAGCCTCGAAGACGGTGTATTCCAACGGCGTGCCGGCGTGCCGGCGCTGCTCGAGCTGGAAGCCGGCGCTCAGCCCCGCGATGCCCGCGCCGATGACCGCGACTCTCATCGTTTCCACTCGCTCCGCTCGTAGACCACCCGACCGATGAAACGAGCATGCTCCTGGATGCCCTGGAGCTGCGCCGCTCGGCGGCCGCGCGGGCCTCGCGCCGCGTCTCTCATCGGACCGCGGCCGGGATGCGCGCACGCACCACGTCTGCGAGCGCGCGGATGAACGTGGGCGAGTCATTGAGCGATTCGGCGCGCCACAGCTTCACGCCGTGCTCTTCCGCGAACTTCCGGAACGCGATGTCGATGTCGTACAGCACCTCGACGTGGTCGCAGACGAATCCGATGGGCTGCAGCAGGACGCCCGCGTGCCCCAGCTCCTTCAGTCCGGTGATGGTGTCCTCGACCGTCGGCCCGAGCCATGGCCCGCCGCTCATGCCCTGGCTCTGGAACGCGAACCACCACGCGCCGTCCATCAGCCCGGCGGCCTGCGCCACCAGCTCCGCGGTGTGCTTCGCCTGCGCGGAGTAGAGGTCGCCGTCGAGGATCGTGCGCTCCGGCACGGAATGCGCGGTGAAGATCACCGCCGGCTCCGCGCCGTGCTCTTGTTCCGCGCGCGCCAGCGCCGCCTTCAGCCGCTCGGCGAAGGCGGCGATGAGCTGCGGTTGGTCGTGCCAGCTCTCCACGAAGTCCACGTCGAAGGGCGCGCCCGATTCACCCAGCAGCGCCTTGCGATACAGCCCGACCGATGTCCGCGAGTCCTGCGGCGCCAGGCAGATGGCGATGGCGTGCGTCACGCCGTCGCGCTCCATCTGCGCCCGGACGTCGGCGATCCACGGCTTCCAGTTGCGCATCCCGACGTACACCGGCAGGCCGACTTCGGCGGCCAGCAGCTCGCCCTGGCGCAGCGTGAGCCGCGTGAGCGGCGAGGCGCCGATGAGCGCGTAGCGGTGCTCGATCTCCTTGACCACCGCCTCCGGCACCGGCCGCCCGCTCGTCACCGCACGCAGGAACTCCGGTACCTCTTCGGGCTTGTCGGGCGAGCCGTGCGCCAGCAGCAGGACCGCGGTCTTCCGCGTCATCATCCCCTCCTGGCCGCTCGCGGCGCTCACCGGGAGCCCGCTTTCCCGGCAGAGAACTCGCGCACGTACTCCACCAGCGCGAGCACGTTCTCCACCGGCGTCTCCGGCAGGATCCCGTGGCCGAGGTTGAAGATGTGTCCCGGACGCCCGCCGGCGCGCCGCAGCACGTCGTGCGCGCGCTCGCGCAGCAGCTTCTTGTCGGCGAACAGCATGACCGGGTCGAGGTTCCCCTGCACCGCGCCCGCCCACTCCAGCGACCGCCACGCGTCGTCGAGGTTGGCGCGCCAGTCCACGCCGATGACCTCCGCGCCCGTCTGCTTCATCGCCGGCAGCAGCGTCGCCGAATCCGTGCCGAAGTAGATGACCGGAGCCTTGGTCTTTTGCAGCGCCTTCACCAGCGCCGTCGCGTGCGGCAGCACGTAGTGCCGGAAGTCTTCCGGGCTCAGGCACCCGACCCAGGAATCGAACACCTGCACCACGTCGGCGCCGGCGCGCACCTGCTCGGCGGCGTAGGCCCCGAGCACGCTGACCAGCTTGCTCATCAGCTCGTTCCACGCCTTCGGCTCGGTGTACATCAGGCGCTTGGTGTGGACGTAGTTCCGCGAGCCGCCGCCCTCGATCATGTAGCTGGCCAGCGTGAAGGGCGCGCCGCAGAACCCGATCACCGGCAGCTTCGACCCGAAGTGCTTGGCCACGCGCGCCACCGATTCGGCCACATAGTTCAGGTCGGCGGCGCGGTCGGTGCGCAGCCGCTTGACGTCTTTCGCTTCGCGCAGCGGCTGCTCGATGACCGGGCCCTCGCCGGCTTCGAAGCGGAAGTCCAGCCCCATGACCTCGAGCGGCAGCAGCAGGTCGGCGAAGATGATGGCCGCGTCCACGCCCAGCCGCTCCGCCGCCGTGATGGTGACCTCCGCCGCCAGCTCCGGCGACTTGCAGATCTCGAGGATGGAGTACCGTTTGCGCACGGCACGGTACTCGGCCATGTAGCGTCCCGCCTGCCGCATGAACCACATCGGAGTCACGTCGACGGGCTCGCAACGGCAGGCGCGGACAAAGCGGCTATCAGGGGCGCTCATAAGAGAAACGTCATTGTAGCGGCTGGGCTTGCGGGCGGATTGTGACCACCGTCACACCGGGGCGTGCAGACGGCAATGCCCGAAGCCGAAGCTTCGGGCATGGTGTGCGAGCGGGGACTAGGCCGCCAGGGCCTTCTCGAAGTGCTCGCAGAGCGTGGTCTCGAGCAGGTAGTTCCTCACGACGATTGGAGTGGTGAGGTAGGGCTTCACGATCTCCTGGATCTTCGGGAAGACCTCCTTCTCATAGCGCTCGGCGTTCAACTTCTGGTCCCAGAAGCTGATGTTGATGACCTTCTTCTCCTCGAACTTCTCGGAGAAGAACGGCAGCAGCTCGAGGAAGCCCGGCTGCTTCTTGAGGATGGGCAGGACCTCGTTCTTGAGGGTCTTGATGAAGTCCTGCTTCTTTTCCATCTTCACTTCGAATTCCAGAATGCGGGCAAACATGGGGGAACCTCCATTGCTAGATGAGACGGTGATAGACCAGCCGGGCATTCCGGGTCCCGGATACCGCGTATCCGGCGCTCCCGCGGCACGTGCCCGGCGGGAAGCGTTGGGAAGGGGCCGACACTGCTTCCCGGATGCCCGGCACGAAGATGGTCGGAAGGCTACCGCAGCGCGGGGCGGCTGTCAGTGACGCGCGACACCCATGCGCAGGAGATTTCCACAGAAAACCGCGCCCCGGCTCAGAGCAGCGGCAGCTTCGTCTCGGGATCGTTCTTCCGCTCGACCTCTTCCGCGTACGCGGTGACGAACAGCTCGAGCGTGGGCCAGACCTCCCCGGCGAGCAGGTGTCCGCCCACCGTGGAGCCGTCCTTGCGGCCGATGACGCAATGCGCGTGCACCTTCGGCTTGCCCTCGGCGAGCGTGATGTTGCCCAGCAGCGACACGACCTCCACCTGCTCGCGCACCGGCAGCGGCTCGTAGGTCAGCGTGGCTCGCTCGAAGTACGCCAGCGTCACTTCGCGGAAGCCGCCGATGCCGCGCAGCTCCGCCGCCACGATCTTCTCCTCTTCCGCGAACTTGAGCAGCGTCGGCAGGACGTCGTCGCCCTTGTCGAAGGCGAGCAGCCAGGTGCGGCGTGCCGGGACGTCGGCGAGCAGGTGCGCGCGCATCACCGGTGCTCCGGGTGGGCGAGCTGCGCCTCGGCTGCCAGGTTCTGCACCGCCAGCCGGGTCTCGCGCACCATGAAGACCGAGCCCATCATCAGCTCGATGACGGCGAGCGCGCCCGCGACCAGCGCGACCAGCGCCACGATCCGGTAGCCCAGCGCCGAGCCGTAGAAGCTGCCCAGCCCGCCGATCACGGAGAGCAGCGTGGAGCCGGCGAACAGCCCGAGCGCGGCGTAGATGCTGCGCAGCGCCTTCACCAGGAACTGCGCGCGCTGCTCCAGCCGCAGCATCTGCTGGCTCCAGGCGGCATGCTCGGGATGACCCTGGTCGAGCGCGACCACGCGCGGCGCGACCGCGCGGTGGCGGTCCACCACGCGCGCCAGCCGGTTGCTCGTCGCCAGCGACAGCACCGCCGAAGCGTTGGTCAGCATGGCGGGCGCCACCACGGCGGTCAGCACGGCGAACGGGCTGCCATTCCCCAGGACTTCGGCGACCATGCGCACCTCGCGCAACATTGTAGCGGCTGGCGTTTGACTCGCGCTTCGCCCGCGCACTAGCATCGCCAGACACCCGAGGTCCCCAGCCGATGTCCATCGCCACCCCGACCGCCCGCCGCGAGATCCCGTACGCGCTCGTCGAAGACGCCCGCAAGCACGTCTACGAGGCCGCCATCCGTACGCCGCTGGTCAAGCTGAACTACGACGGCCCCGCCGAGATCTGGCTGAAGCTCGAGAACATGCAGCCCATCGGTTCCTTCAAGATCCGCGGCGCCTACAACCAGGTCCGCCTGATGACGCCCGCGCAACGCAGCCAGGGCGTGTGGACGGTGAGCGCCGGCAACGCCGCGCAGGGCGTCGCGCTCGCCGCCAAGCGCGCCGGCGTGCCCTGCAAGGTCCTGGTGATGGACACCGCGCCCGCCACCAAGCTCCAGGCGATGGAGCGGCTGGGCGCCACCTACGTGAAAGCTTCCTTCGACGAATGCTGGAAGGCGCTGGGCGAGCGCCGCCATCCCCAGATGCCGGGTGCGTTCGTGCATCCCTTCGAGGATGACGAGTTCATCGCCGGCAACGCCAGCTGCGGCCTCGAGATCCTGGAAGACCTGCCCGACGTCGACGCCGTGGTCGCCAGCTTCGGCGGCGGCGGCCTGACCTGCGGCATCGCCACCGCGATGAAGAAGAACCGGCCGCAGGTGAAAGTCTTCGCGTCGGAGCCCGCGACCGCCTCACCGCTCGCCTACTGCCTGGCGCAGGGCGCCGCGATGAACTTTCCTGACTGGCAGGCGAGCTGGGTGGACGGCTGCGGCGGCAAGTCCGTCTTCCCGCGCATGTGGGCGGCGGCGCACCACCTGCTCGCCGGCTCCATCGTCGTCACGCTCGACGAGATCGCCGCGGCAATGAAGCTGGTCGCCGAGCGCAATCACGTCATCGCGGAGGGCGCGGGCGCCTGCGCCGTCGCCGCCGGGCTCACCGGCAAAGCCGGCAAGGGCAAAGTGGTGTGCGTGGTGAGCGGCGGCAACATCGACCTCAAGAAGTTCAACGAGCTGGTCGCCACGTAGCGCCGGCGTCCCGCCCGCGCCGGCTTATTTCGCCGCCATCTTTTCGCCGAACTTCTCCAGCGCCTTGCGCACCTTGGGCGCCACCACCATCTGGCAGTAGGGTTGCGCCGGATTGTTCTCGAAGTACTCCTGGTGGTAGCCCTCGGCCTCGTAGAACGCGGTGGCGAGGGCGACTTCGGTGACGATCGGCGCCCCGAAGGCGCGCGCCCCGGTCAACTGCTTGATCTTCTCTTCCGCCGCGCGCTTCTGCTCTTCGCTCGTATAGAAGATGGCGGAGCGATACTGCGTGCCGACGTCGTTGCCCTGGCGGTCTTTCGTGGTCGGGTCATGGATGGCGAAGAAGACTTCCAGCAGGTCGGCGAACGTGATCTCCGCGGGGTCGAAGGTGATGCGCACGGCCTCGGCGTGCCCGGTGGTCCCGGCGCAGACCTCGCGGTAGGCGGGATTCTTGACGTGCCCGCCGATGTACCCGGACTCGACGGCGTGCACGCCGCGCAGCCGGTCAAAAACCGCTTCCAGGCACCAGAAGCATCCGCCGGCAAGAATGGCTGTTTCGGTAGGCATGTTCAGTAGATGCCCGGCGCGGCCGGCTGGTTACGAAAGGAAGAAGTTCTGGCGGAGAGGGGGGGGATTCGAACCCCCGGTACAGCTTTTGACCGTACAACGGTTTAGCAAACCCTCTCGGCTCCGCCAGCTATCTTGAAGAAAAGTAGGACAGAAGCCCTGCAACCCTTCTGTTTTCTACTTGTTCGCTTAATGTGCCGAGATGTGCTGAGTTGTGGCGGGAAGTAGTGTTTTGCTGTCAGGGTCCCCACAAAAGTCCCCACAGTCAGAACCGCAGCGCGAAACTTATTTGCGGGGTCGCTGCGTGGTTTCGATTTCATCCAACCCGTCGAATGATGTTCCGCTTCTGCCGCGAAACAGATTTATCGGCGTTTGCTGCTTCCAGTCGGGAAAGAAGACGAGACGTACGCGACTGATGGACTGCTTGGGTATCGAGATCAACCCGCCGTCAATTGTGACTCGAAAGAGTGTCCTACCGCGAGCGTCCGAGTTCATTGTCGGACCATACGCCTCAATTACGTCCTCGTTCTTCAGTATGCCGCGAAATCTAACTAGGTCCTCCACGTGGACAGACGTCGTGACCAGTTCAGGCAGAGTTTGGTTGGTGATTGAGCCAAAGTACTTGGTAGCAATATTCGTGCCTGGAATTGTCCGCATACCCAGATTCTCTGGCTCAATGAATGTGAACCGGATATAACTTTCCCCTCCGCTCGATTCGACGCGACCGCCTTCGATCGGGTACGCGGTCCAATGCAGCCTCCGGTAGGGCTTCAGCTGGCTGCATTCGCGTTCCAGGTCTTGCCACGTAGTGCCGGGAGAAGCGGCGGCCCGTTCCATGATGGCTGTCCCAGCGTAGTCCGAGCAGTCCGATTCAACGTCTCCCCATAGTTCAAGTTTCTGGACTTGCTTGGGAGAAGCAGTCGCATTTCGGACATAGAGAACAGCCGAAAATCCGAATTGGGTAGGACGGGTGAGCGTACCTATTTTGGGTGGACGAAGCGCAACGACATAAGGGGAGACACCAACCTCTAGAGAACCGGTTCTATGGGACTCACTCGCAGCTGAAGGTGTGGGTTCTAACGATGGAAGAGTGGATGAACCCAGACCTAGCTTCTGTGCCCCCCAGGTTGCGATAGCGGTTTCAGGCTCGCAACCAGACCGAAGAAAATTGCGACACAAACAAAGATTACGAGGGCAGCAAAGCCCCAAATCTTAGATCTGTATCCCGGATATGGCTCGCTTCCGGAAACAGTGAGTGGGAGTCCATCGGCCGCAAAGATGCCTAGGTTCTTGGGAGCCGCTTCTTGGACCGTTTCGGCCGCGACTGCGCGGGTCAACAGAACTCCAGCTCGGGAGGCACTCCAGGCACTTACGGCACAAAGCAGCATTCCGCCGATGGTCGCTAACTCCCCAAGTCTGCCTTCTTGCAGACTTCCTGTTCGGGCCGCGTAGAGTATCGCGAAGATCAGCAAGGTGCCATCTACGACCTTAGCCGCAAGGGTCTTCCCGAAGCCCTCAATGAATAGTTGACCGAAGCGAGCAATGATGGAACGTTGCATCTTCAGCGGAGTATAAAGCCAATACAAACACCACACTTGGCATAACTTAAGGCAGCACTTGAACTACTGAATTGCAGCAATCCAACACGGAGCAGGGCATTCATTCGCCTGGCGGTTGCGGTGCCGGGCCCCATGACCAAGAGGTATCAACAGTGAAGCCGCCGGTTTCTAGAACATCCCCAACGATTGCGCTAACCGGCCGATCTCTAAGCTCTTTGTAACGGAATGTATGTGCAGGAATTCCGATCTGCTCTCGGCACTCCTGTATCCAGTGGTGGAGCGCCTCAACAGCAAACACGAATCCTTCGAGCTCTCCTTTGGTTAGGGCTCGAACGGTCTTGGATGTCTTGTCCCGCAGGTGCACATCGCCGCTGTGCGCAACAGAATTACGAAAGCGGTAGAGCGTAATTAGTCGCGTGTGCCAAAGCGGGTCGATCCCAGACGTGAATTCTTGCGCGGGAATCAGCCCCATTTTCTTTGGCCATTGTTCCAGCTTCTCGCCGAAACGCACCTGACCTCGCTCATTCTTCTCAAGGAATTTCCTAGCGTTGTGGTGCTGCTGGCCCAGCTGAGTGGCACGGTCCATCAATAGCTTCGTAACTCCAACCTCGGACGCGACTCCCAATTCCAGAACCCCTCTTGCCTGATCGGCAGCACTGATGCACGTCAGCGCATCACAGAACAACAACTCGGAAACCGGGATTTCTCGCCTGGCGTTGAGCTCCTTTCCAATCCAGTGCCATTCATCACCAGTTAGTGGCCGAACCATGACAGTTTGGCCGAAGTGCGCAAAGTTCTGCTGCCCAATTCGACCTTCGGCGAGCACGAACGACCCACCTCTGTACCAAGCGCCATAGCCCTGTCCGCCTCCAAAAATCCAATATTGACGCCCAACCGCGCGGACCAGCTTTAGGAAACTCGTCATCAGTGGTTGCAGAGCGCCGCTGAGGACGGGCAGTTTTCGGTCGTCAGGTATGACCTCCAGACGCAGGACGGTGACGAAAACGTCAGGTGACTCGTTGCTCAGCGCGCCCTCGGGGGTTTTCAATAGGTCCACCGCCAGCGGCTTGTTCATCAAGATCAGACCATGCTCGTACCGAAGTTGGAGTGCTGCCCAGGGTTTGTCATCAATCGTGAAGATCGGAAAAGGAAGAAAGACCTCCAGTAGCTGTCCGCCAGTTCCTGACAATTGTGGGGATGGATGTTGTGGAGGTGTGGTAATCCGAACGGGACCGTTCGTGAGAGGCTGCTTCTTCGGGTCGCCCCAACGTGGGTCAAACATCATAGTTCCTCTCCTCGTGGAGTAGCAGGAAAACCATCATGTCTACCACCGATGAACGTTGGTCAGTGACATAGTTTGCTCGTTGTTCTGGATTCGGAACAAAACTCTGAATGCCAGGTGGTGATGGGCGTCGCGGCCTACCCTTGTGCCGTCTTGCTACAGTGCAGGAAGGGAGAGCAAGTTCATGAGTTATCTAGTCATCTGCACGTTTGATCTGAAGGCTGCGAGCGCAAAGGATTACGAGAACGCGTACGCTGATCTACAGAAAATGGGGTTGGCGAAGGTCCAAGTTGCTTCTCAAGGAACGAAGGTAGTCATTCCGACCACGACTGTGGCCGGAGAGTTCAATGGTGCAAGTGCGACCGCAGTGCGTGACGATTTATGTACTCGGGTGCAGGACGCCTTCAAGGCGCGACGCTTTAGCTCCGAAATCTTTGTCGCGGTAGGTGGCGACTGGGCTTGGGGTGGGAGAGCAACGTGAGGTTTCTTGGTAGCCTCGCTTTGAAGTGATACCTCCCTTGTTGCATCAAAGTTCCAGGTGGGACTCAGCGGAAGTTCACTTCGACATTAATCTGCACAGCCACTGGCGTACCATCGCGCCGCGCCGGTTCAAATATCCACTGCCGGACTGCCTCCAAGGCGCTCTCATCAAGCTCATGGTTCACCGAGCGTGCGATTTTCACTTGCTTCACCTTGCCATCGGCGCCAACGACTGCCCAAACGACAACCGTTCCTTGTCCCGCTCCTGAGCGAATAACGGGGTCTGGCGCTCGGATCGCTCGGGGAGCGGACATACGATTTTTCTCGAACAACGAATAGTGGCTCGCCGGCGGCCTTCCCTGTTCGTATGCTTTGACTGCTTCTTGGTAGCCAGGCTGATCGGGGACTAGAGCGGAAGCTTCACGTTCCGCAGCGACTGCTTTCTGCGTCTCGCCATTGCGATAGTAGGTTGTCGCCAATGTATCGAGTGTTTCGGCGTTCTTCCTTCCTGTAACTTCCACCGCCTTCTCGGCAAGCGCTACGGCTCGTTCCCGGTCGGCGTGTGCCTCGGTTGGATTCTTTTTCGACGGCCCAGTCAGTACGAGAGCGAGAGCCCTCAGCGCCCATGGATGATCCTGAGCGGCGGCTTTCTCGTACCAGTCCATCGCTTTCGCCATGTCTCGTTCCACGCCGCGACCCTCGGCGTAGATAAGGGCCATCCCATATTCCGCGACGGCGTCGTTGCGTTCCGCCCCTTCCCGCAGCAACTTGAGCGCTTTCGCATTGTCCTGTGCGACGCCCTCGCCACGGAGGAAGATCAGTCCAAGCCTCGATATCGCTGCGAGGTTGCCTTGCTCGGCGGCCTTCTTCATCCACCCTGCAGCTTTGCCGAGGTCCTGCTTAACGCCCTGGCCGGAGGCGTATGCCTGAGCAAGACGAAACTGAGCTTCCGCATCATCCTTCTTTGCGGCCTTCTCGAACCAACGTGCGGCCTCCTGATCATCTTTGGCTACGCCGGTCCCAGCTGCATAGGCCGCTCCAAGCTCGACTTGGGCCTTCGAGTCCCCCGCCTGAGCGCGTGTCCTTAGCTGGTTTATGTCGGGAGCTTGCGCCGTTGCTAGCACACAGAGCAAAGCAATTGCCGTGACTGAGAGGGTTCGCATCGAAAAAGGGCCCCTTTAGGAAGAAGCGACTTACAACGTAACGTTACGTACCTAACGTGCCGGACACCTATGCTGCGTTTTCCTTCTTGCTCCAAAGGCCAGGAGCACTAAGGGAAGCACCGATTGAGTAGCTAACGGCGCGAACTGCTGGGACTGTGAAAGCGAAGAAGTCGATGCAGCTTCTCCAGTCCAAGTTCACACAGGCGGAGCCGGTGAATCCGCCCAAGCCCCGACCCTCAAGGACGCGTAGAGCAATGCCTAACATCAACCAGAAGGTCGGAAGTGGCCATGCCCATCTAATGAGCTTTGTGTAGCTCAGGTGCTGGACTATCGCCCCTAGTAACGCCGAAAACAGCAGGTTCGCGATCCACGCTTTTAGCAGGACACCCAGAATCGATGGGGCTGGAATTCCGTTGACTAACACCCAACCCAAATACTCCGGACCCAATACTGCGAAGAGAGTGTTCACGACAAACGCGGATACCAGCCTCAAGCGGCTCATCTTGCTAGCAAAGTGTCTTAGCGCTCCGGAGTTCCCAAGCCGTCAATCAGCGCAACGGCCGCGGAGGCCAGCTTTTTTTGGTAAGAAGAGCGCTCTCGTTCGACAAACTCCGAGAGAAGCAATCGCAAAGTCTGCCGTTGCTCTGGACTCAAGCAACGCAACCGTTGGATCTTGAACCCGGTCATGTCAGGGATGAGACCCTCTCGTGGACTAAACGCATACACGAGGAAGTTGCGAACCTCGTTCTCGCCATCAATATTCTCCAACGAGTCCATAAGCCAAGCGGCTAGAAAGGCTGCAAAGGCCTCCTCTGTAAGCAGCTCGTAACCGTCCGGCTGGGAGCGTAGCAGCTCTTTGGGTACCTCCGTCCATTTCCGCCCACTCAATGCCTTGTACAACTCTTTTTCATCATCCATTTCCGGATTGTCGGCGTCGTCGTAGCGCGTGATTCTTCCGGTATATGCTTCTGCAGGGAATGAGCGCCGAATGGAATCGCGCAGCGCAATCTCGTTAGGAGCGTTGGACACGTTGCAGCCAGCGCTCTCGGATGGAGGCAATGATTGTGATAAGAAACCACGCGGCAAACACTACAGCCACCGCAAAGAAGAGGCGGAGGTCGTGCAGAGTTGTAACGGAGACAAACATTGCCAGAGCCATAATCGGTATGAAGACAATTAACGCCTTCAGATACCTGGATAACCAAGGTCTCTTCCCTGGTGCCTGATTGAGCTTGGTTTGCATTTCTAGGGCCTCACTCTCTAGGGACATTTGCTCGTACCTACCGCCTTCGTGTTGCTCGTGTATTTAGTAAAGGCGGCTCCAACGCCATTGGAAATCGGTTCCGGTCCGCCATTAATCGTTAGGATCCAAGTGCCCTTGCCATCGGATGATAGCGCGACGGAGGCCTTGCCTACGCCGACTCCGATATCCACCTGGAGTGTGCCGAACGGCCCGCTAAGTTGCTGCGCGGATCCTGCATTCGTGAAGAAGACGCCAGGGCCGTATCCAGCGTATGCCCCAAGCCCACCGGGTTGTTCGATTGACTGTTTAGGAGCGCCGCCTATGTGACTTCCGACTCTACCGGTGGCTGCGCCGGAGCCGAAGCCTCCCAATGAGAAGCCGCTTTGGGAATTCCAGAACGCTCCGCCGCCGAGTTGCCCGGTCAAGACACCACTTATCAATGTTCCCAGACTGCCCGTGGCGGTTCCACCTCCGAGAATTCCAAAACCTCCGCCACGTTTCGGGGTCCCACATTGAGCGCTCGACCCACCGCCATGTGAATCACCCGTGTCCTGTAGGGGACCTCGGCCTCTTGCCCCAATGCCACCACCGCCACCACCACCATCATCGGGCGGCGTGCACGGCACATTCCCGGGTGCACCACAAACGTACATAAGGAGACCGATTGGATCTACCGCATTGGTTGGGCTGTTCTCGACATAAGAATAGAGGTTCAAGGACTGAGGATCGCCAACATAACCTCCGAGCAAATCGCGGCTTGCGAACCGTCCCAGACGCGTTGAGTATTGCCTGAACACGGCATAGTCGTTTCCCGATTCCGAATCCAGCTCGTAAGTCGTGAACTTGTAATTGTTCGACAGCAAATCAGTAATGACCTGCTCACCGCCCCAGGGATAAAAGTCCGACTCTTCCTTGATGGCTGTTCCGTCCACATTGCTCATTACGAGGGCTGATCCGAGAACATCCGGATAGAAGTAGTACGGCGTACTGGTCGAGACTTTGAGGAATCCAACTCTGACTCCGGCGAAGTACACGTAATCTTTGTCTGCAGCGCCGAGAAGGTCAGTCTCGCTTAGCGGGGCATATCCAACACCGGTCCAGTAAAGTCGAGTGCTCGCTTTATAGACACGCTTATTGTCACCATCGTACTTGTAGGCGACTCCTGCCGCAGCAGTGGTTTGATCATCGGCATTGTAGGCGTAGGTTGCGACACCATCATTGGTCAGGTTGCCGGCGAGGTCGTAAGTCATGCCGTCAATCTGATTCTTGCGATTCACCGTGACAGTCAGACCCTCGTAGTTGGTCTTACCCGCGTACGCGTTTTTCTGGAGAAGATTGCCCCAGTTGTCATACACGTACGAATTCCCCCAAAGTGTCGAATTTGGGGTATACGCATCTTTGATGCGGTTGAGGTTGTCGTAGGTGTAGTTAACGGTGCGATTGTCGTCTCGATTGTTTCGAATCTGACTGACGTTCCCATTCGCCAAGTACGTGTAATTCAGGCTTTGAATCGTAAGAGAAGCTGACGACGCCGAAAGCAGACTTGGCAGCAGCCGATTGTTGAAACTGAACGACCGAGTCACACCATTCGAAGTTCCAGTCGCTCCGCTTTTGAACTCACTCAAAGCGCCCCATGGCGTATAGAGCGCGTCTTTCGCATACCAGTCGGTCCGGAGTGAATCCTTCGCTGTCAGTGGCCGACCCGCGTTGCTGTAGGTGTACTGGACCACTTTCCCGCTCGGGTACGTAACCGACGCCAAAGAACCATCCAAGTTGTAGGTGTATGAGGTCGTTTTCGTAACATTGGGTGAAACGGCGGTAATTGTGCGCCGTTCGGTCGCGACGCGACCGTCATTGTCATAGCTCCATGCCGTTTGGCCACTGGCATCGCTCATACCGGTACGACGCCCTTTGCCGTTCGAAATGGTCAGGCTGTTGTAGGTGGTCTGATCGTAGAAGTAGGAAACAGTCGGATCGCTGTTTGAATATGATTTGATTGTGAGGCGATTCGCCGCGTCGTAACTAAGAGTAGTTGTAATGCTACGAGGATCCACCTTGCGACAAACATCTTGTGGATCGCCACTGCAAAGGGCAGCACCGGCTGTCGTGTAATAAGAGTTCGTGGTACCGGTGGCGGAGGTGCTGGATCCCGTCTCCGGAATGCTTTCACTGGTGACTCGTGACAGGGCGTCATAGGTATAAGTACGCGTCCGCCACTTCGTCGTGTCTGTCGTGCCTCCTCGTTGTTCAGCTGTGAGGAGA
>DATIBR010000185.1 GCA_035457425.1 Terriglobales bacterium | reverse complement strand
TGCAGCAAGAGCGTAACGATCTTATGGGCGCGGGCCTTGTCGACTTTCAGGCCGGCGAGGACGTCTTTGAGAGCGGGGACCTTGAGGCCGGCGGAGGCGAAGGCCTGCTCGATGACGCGCTGCGACTCGGCTTCCTCGTCCTTCATCTGGACGCCGCGGCCGGCGACGCGCACCTGGTCGCCGGCGACCTCGATGGCGCCCTGCCTGGTGAGCGCGCGCAGCACGCCTTCGAAGATGTCGGCAGGGATGCGGAGGCGAGTGCGCAGGTCTTCCTTGTTCATGCCGGCGACGAGCGGATTTTTGGCGTGGAACTGGGTGATGGCGTTCTGCACGCGCTTGCGCGCCTCGGCGTAAGCGGGGACGTCCATCAGCGTGGAGCCCTGCTTCACGACGCGGTGGATGGCGTTCAGGCCGGCGACCACGGCGTTGGCGCGTTGCTCGGTCCACCCGGTCTCGGTGATGAGCTCGGCGAGGCTGAGGCCGGCTAGGCCGCGGCGGGCGAGGCGGGCGACCACGATCTCGGCGGGATCGCCGCCGGCCAGCGTCTCCAGGAAGGCGGCGCGCTGCGCGGCGGGATGCTTGGGGAGCGGGTCGGCGTCGAGCACGGCGCCGCCGCCGATGGTCACGACGGGGGAGAACTGGCGAAGGATGAAGCGGTCTCCGGGGAGGAGCAGCGTGGGCTCGGCCAGGCGGAGCTGCGCGAAGCCGGTCGAGCCGGGGGCGAGTTGCTTGTCGCCGACGAGGGCGACTTCGGCGATGGTCTCGGCAGTGAAGGCGTGGAAGTGGACGCGGGCGTGGTCCTTGAGTGGCTTGGCGGAGGGCAGGAGCGTGAGCGCGACGTCGAGGCGCTTGGTCGCGCGGAAGACCTTCGGCGGCGCGAGGACCATGCCGCGGGCGAGCTCGGCCTTGTCGACGCCGGCGAGGTTGAGAGCGGTGCGCTGACCGGCGCGCGCGGCGTCGGCGGAGGCGCCGTGGACCTGCACGCCGCGCACCCGGACGCGCTTGGCGATGGGGAAGACCTCGAGCTCGGCCTCCTTGGCGACGGAACCGCTGAGGAGCGTGCCGGTGACGACGGTGCCGTGTCCTTTCATGGTGAAGACGCGGTCGATGGGTAAGCGGAAGAGCGCGGCGTCGTCGCGCGCGGGGGCTTCGGCGGCGGCGCGGGCGAGCTCGCGCTTCAAGTCGTCGAGGCCGGTGGCCTTGAGCGACGAGACTGGCACGATGGGCGCGCCTTCGAGGAAGGAGCCGCGCAGGAAGTCTTCGACCTCGAGGCGGACGACGTCGAGGGTGTCGGGGTCGACGAGGTCGGACTTGGTGAGCGCGACCAGGCCGCGCCGGATGGCGAGCAGGCGCGCGATGTCGAAGTGCTCGCGCGTCTGTGGCTTGATGGCTTCGTCGGCGGCGATGACCAGGAGCAGGAGGTCGATGCCGCCGACGCCGGCGAGCATGTTGCGGACGAACTTTTCGTGGCCGGGGACGTCGACGAAGCCGATGCGGAGCTGCTCGCCGGCCGGGCCCGGGAGCGTCATGTGGGCAAAGCCGATATCGATGGTGATGCCGCGGCGCTTCTCTTCGGCGAGGCGGTCGGCGTCGATGCCGGTGAGCGCCTTGACGAGCGCGGTCTTGCCGTGGTCGATGTGGCCGGCGGTGCCGACGATGACGGACTTCACGGGTGCCAGTCTACAAGCATCCCTGATTGGCGCGAATGCTTGGCAACGATTCGGAGAGAGGCGTATTCTCGGCGCACCTTTCCAGAGCAACGAGTCCCAGCAAGAGGAGGGCTCTCATGTCTCGTCTCACCAACGCGGTCATCCTGCTTGTGGGTTGCGGGCTGGTCGGCGCAGCACGTCCACAGGATGCCAAGCCACCGTTTGAATTCACCCAATCCCGGCAGCAAGTGGTTCCGGGAGGAACGTTGCGCGTGGTGGCGTATGGGGACGGCCTGGATATCCAGTCGCTCGAGGTGACCCCTGCCGAAGGCGTGACCGTCGGCGCACTCAAGGAGCAGCCGCCGGACCCGAAAAGCCGCGCGCAGAGCAAACCCGGCGTCCGGGCGTGGGCGTTCGACGTCGCCGCGGACAAGAGTGCGGCCCCCGGCGAGAGAGCGGTGGTTGCCGTCACAGCGCAAGGGCGCAGCTATCCCCGCAAGGTGCGGGTCGTGACGCATGAGCCAGTCATCTCGGAACTCAAAGTGACTTCCGCCTCGGCGAACGGCGAGGTGGGTTTGCGCTTCGCTGTCGTCGACAGTGCCGGCGATATCTCGCCCAAGAAACCACCATCCATCACCGCCATCATGGACTGCGCCAACTACATGCTGTTCACCGCGACCGAGGCCGACAAGATCGTGATGAAGGACAAGACGCATGGAACGGTCACTCATCTAGCGAAGTTCGGCAGCATGGGACGAGAGGTCAACGTCAAGCCGGGGTACTGCACAGTGAAAATCTCGGTGATGGATGCCGAGTCCATCCAGAGCAACGACCTCGAAGCCCGGGCGGAGTTCAAGTAACCGGCCTGAGGAATGCGACCACCGACCTTCCTGGCGGTGGCGGTGTACGTGGCGCTCAAACGATCGCGGAGCACACGGGCGCCGCAAGCAGAAGAACGAACCCGGCGCGCTGGTTGGCGTCGCCGGGTGAGCCTGCACTGCTTAAGATCAGGACAGGGTAGTGCGTTACTTATCTAGTTCTGATGCGGGAAGTGGCTGCCGGTTTGTCCGCTTGGTGTCGTCGGCGGAAGCCGACGCGGACTGCTCCATGGGCGGACCACGGCACGGCTGAAGCGGTGCCCTTTCTGTCTTGCCGTCATGCGACAATATGATCTCCCCTTATGCCGACGACCACGCCCGCCGCCGCCATCACCCCAGAGGTCATCGCAGAACACGGCATCACGCCGGAGGAGTACCAGAAGATCCTGAAGTGGCTGGGGCGGGAGCCCTCGCTGACGGAGCTGGGGATCTTCAGCGTGATGTGGAGCGAGCACTGCTCGTACAAGTCGTCACGGGTGCACCTGAAGCGGCTGCCGACGCGGTCGAAGCTGGTGGTGCAGGGCCCCGGGGAGAACGCCGGGATCATCGACATCGGCGAGGGCTGGGCGTGCGCGTTCAAGATCGAGTCGCACAACCACCCGTCGTTCATCGAGCCGTTCCAGGGAGCGGCGACGGGGGTGGGCGGGATCCTGCGCGACATCTTCACGATGGGCGCGCGGCCGATCGCGGTGATGGATTCCTTACGCTTTGGACCCATCACGAAGAGAGCGATCCGCGATGAGCGATCAGCGATCAGCGAAAGCGACGCGGCGACGATCCACAAGAACCACGCATTGCTGGAGGGCGTAGTGAGCGGGATCGCGCACTACGGCAACTGCTTCGGCGTGCCGAACCTGGGCGGGGAGACGAAGTTCGAAGACTGCTACTCGCAGAACCCGCTGGTGAACGCGTTCGCGCTCGGCATCGTGCGGCGCGACCAGATCTTCTACGCCAAGGCCGCGGGCGAGGGGAACCCGGTGATCTACGTGGGCGCGAAGACGGGGCGCGACGGGATCCACGGGGCGACGATGGCGTCGGAGGAGTTCTCGGAGGAGTCGCAGGCGAAGCGGCCGAACGTGCAGGTGGGCGACCCATTCCTGGAAAAGCTCTTGCTGGAAGCGTGCCTGGAAGCGATGCACTCGGGCGCGGTGGTCGGGATCCAGGACATGGGGGCGGCGGGGCTGACGTGCTCGACGTGCGAGATGGGCGGGCGCGGCGGCGTGGGCCTGGAGATCGAGCTCGACAAGGTGCCGCAGCGCGAGACCGGCATGAACGCCTACGAGATCATGCTGAGCGAGTCGCAGGAGCGCATGCTGCTGGTCGCCGACAAAGGGCGCGAGCAGGAAGTGCTCGACATCTTCGCGAAGTGGGGGCTGGACGCGGTGGAGATCGGCAAGGTCATCCGCGAGCCGAAGATGCGGGTGTTCGAGCACGGGGAGCTGGTGGCGGAGATCCCGAACGACGCGCTGACCGAGGACGCGCCGGTGTACCAGCGCCCGGTGGAGCGGATGGAGCCGAAGTTCCCGCGCGAGATGCCGAAGGGGATCAAGCTGGACGCGAAGCGCGACTTCACCGCGGACCTGAAGCGGGTGCTGGCGGCGCCGAACATCTGCTCGAAGCGGCGGGTGCACGAGCAGTACGACTCGATGGTGCAGACCAACACGGTGGAAGGGCCGGGGCTGGAAGCGGGCGTGGTGCGCATCAAGGGGACGCAGCGCGCGCTGGCGATGGCGCTGGACGGCAACGGGCGCTGGTGCTACCTGGATCCCAAGCTGGGCGCGATGCACGCGGTGGCGGAGGCGGCGCGCAACGTGGCGTGCACGGGCGCGCGGCCGGTGGCGGCGACCAATTGCCTGAACTTCGGCAACCCGGAGAAGCCGGGCATCATGTGGCAGTTCTCGCAGGTGGTGGACGGTCTGACCAAGGCGTGCGAAGAGCTGGAGACGCCGATCACCGGCGGCAACGTGAGCTTCTACAACGAGACGCTGGGCGAGGGGATCTATCCGACGCCGGTGGTGGGCGTGGTCGGGATCCTGGACGAGGTGCAGCGCGCGACGCAGATGTGCTTCCGCGAGGCGGGGCGCGCGATCGTGCTGCTGCGGGGCTCGGAGCCGGGGGACGCGACCGACGCGGAGCAGGAGTTCGGGTCGTCGGAGTACGCCAGGGAAGTGCTGGGGGCAGTGTGGGGATTCCCGCCGGCGCTGGAGCTGGAGCAGGAGCACGCGCTGCAGCAGTGCCTGGTCAAGGTGATCGGCGAGGGCCTGGTGGAGAGCGCGCACGACTGCTCGGAGGGCGGCCTGGCGGTCGCGCTGGCGGAGGCGTGCTTCGGGCTGGGCGTCTTGGGCAAGGTCACGGGCGCGACAGTGAACCTTAGTTCCAACGGCCAGGGAGCGGCGGCGGCGCTGTTCGGGGAAGACGCGAGCCGGGTGGTGATTTCGTGCGACGAAAAACACGTCCCGGCCATCCAAAAGAGTGCGCTAGAATACGGTGTAGCAGCGGACCTCCTCGGGCACACGGCAAACGAACAATTCAGCGTTTCGCTAGACGGCCAGCCAACCGTGACGGCGAAGGTGTCGGAGCTGAAGGAGGCGTGGGAGAGGGCGCTGGAGCGGGCGCTGCACGCGGGGACGGAAGAGCACCTGGCGCCGGACGTGCTGCAGAAGAGCTAGCTGCGAGTTCTTAGTCGCGAGTTGCGAGTGGCGCGGCCACTGACGACTAGGAACCAACAACTCGCAACTCGACGGGGACGCGATGAGCTTCGACAAGTTCAAAGACGAATGCGGCGTGGTGGCGATCTACGCGCACGCGGAAGCCTCGAAGCTGGCGTATCTCGGGCTGCACGCGCTGCAGCACCGCGGACAGGAGTCGGCGGGCATCGTGTCGTCCGACGGCGCGGCGCTGCACGTGCACAAGGCGATGGGGCTGGTGGCCGACATCTTCACCGAGCCGGTGCTGGCGCAGCTGACCGGGCCGCTGGCCATCGGGCACACGCGCTACTCGACCGCGGGCGACTCCGCGCTGCTCAACGCGCAGCCCATCATGGTGGACTGCAACAAGGGCATGATCGCGCTGGCGCACAACGGGAACCTGGTCAACGCGCACCTGATCCGGCAGAAGCTGGAGCAGCAGGGCTCGATCTTCCAGACGACCTCGGACACCGAGGTGATCGTGCACCTGGTGGCGCAATCCAAGGAACAGACGTTGCCGGAGGCGATCGCGGACGCGCTGCGTCGCATCGAAGGCGCGTTCTCGCTGGTGCTGATGACGCGCGACCGGGTGTTCGCGGTGCGCGACCCGCGCGGGTTCCGTCCACTCTCGATGGGGCGGATCAAGGGCGCGAACGGGGCGGGCGCGGGGTCGCTGCCGAGCGGCCAGGTGGGCAACGACACGATCGTGTTCGCGTCGGAGACGTGCGCGTTCGACCTGATCGGCGCGCAGTACGAGCGCGACGTCTCGCCGGGGGAGATGGTGGTGGTCGGGCCGGAAGGCATCAGCTCGCGCTTCTACCATTCGACGGCGCAGCCGCAGTCGGCGTGCGTGTTCGAGCACGTGTACTTCTCGCGGCCGGACTCGATCATCTACGGGCGCTCGGTGCAGGAGAGCCGCGAGCAGCTCGGCCGGCAGCTGGCGAAGGAAGCGCCGGTGGAGGCGGACATCGTGGTGCCGGTGCCGGACTCGGGCGTGGTCGCGGCGACCGGATACTCGGAAGAGAGCGGGGTTCCGCTGCGCTTCGCGCTCATCCGCAACCACTACGTGGGGCGGACGTTCATCGAACCGGAGCAGCGCGTGCGCGACTTCGGGGTGCGGCTGAAGTTGAACCCGGTGCGCCACCTGCTGAAGGACAAGCGCGTGATCCTGATCGACGATTCGATCGTGCGCGGCACCACCAGCCGGAAGATCGTGCGCATGGTGCGCGAGGCGGGGGCGAAGGAAGTGCACTTCCGCATCTCGTGCCCGCCGACCATCTCGCCGTGCTTCTACGGGGTGGACACGCCGTCGAAGTCGCAGCTCATCGCGGCGAACAAGTCGATCGAGGAGATCCGCGACTACATCGGCGCGGACTCGCTGGCGTATTTGTCGCTCGAAGGGATGAAGGCAGCGTGCGGCGAGGGCGACCGCCTGACCTACTGCACGGCGTGCTACACGGGGAAGTATCCGACGGCGTTCATCGACATCGCGGAGCTGGAGGCGAGCGCGAAGAAGTGCTGAAGTAGAGTCGCGAGTTGCGAGTCGTGAGTTGCGAGAGGGCGCCGCGAGGCGCCCTTGCTCTTTACAGGAGAGTTTTTGCGGGAAGGTGCGCCGCATAGAAGTCGAGGACGCGGGTGCGGAACTGTTCTGGCGCGATGGCGGAGGCGCCGCAGTGGCCGGCGCCCTGGACCTCCCAGAGTGTCACGAGGCGCGGGTTCGCGGCCCGGATGAGCTCCGACTGGCGCGGGCGCAGCGAGTGATCGAGCGTCCCGTGGATGAGCAGGACAGGGACGCGGGCTTGCTGGACGGCCCGGGCGGGCGAGGCCTGCACCATGTCGACGTCGTATTTCGAGCGCGCGTAGCGCAGCCCGATCTCGACGGCGGGCGCGAAGATGAGCTTGGCGAGCGCGGGGTGGATGTGCAGGTAGGCCGCGACCTTGTCGTAGGCGGCCTCGCGGAAGTCGCCGAAGGGTGACTCGGCGACCACGCCGCAGAGGCGCGGCTCGGCGCGCACGGCCTGCACGATGATGCCGGCGCCCATCGACTCGCCAAAACCGAAGACGCAGACGGGTTGCCGGCGCGCGTAAAGCCAGTCGGTCCAGGCATGGACGTCGCCGGCCTCGCGGAGGCCGTAGCCGGCGAGCGCGCCGCCGCTCAGGCCGTGGGCGCGGACATCCGGAAGCAGCACGCTGTAGCCGTGCTCGAGGAAAAGCCGCGCGAAGCCGCCGACGCCTTCGCGGTTGTCGCTCACGCCGTGCAGCAGGATGACCGCCGAGCCGTTCCAGCGCGCGGGGGTGGCGTGCCAGGCGGCGAGCGTCGTGCCGTCGGGCGCGGTGAGGGAGACGTCCTCCAGCCGCGCGCCCATCTCACGGGCGATCTGGCGGGCTTCACGCTCGAAGTGCAGCGGACGGTGCCCGGGGTGCAGCGCGTACTCCGCCAGCACGATGCCGGCGGCGACGGAGAACAGGCAGTAGGCTGCGATCAGTGCGAGCGCAAGGCGGTATGCGAGCGCGCGGCGGCTCATGCCGGGAGATACGGGCCGGCATTCAGCCGAGTTCCGCAAAAGTCCCGGGCTGCGGGGTCGGCTACCGGCCCGGGGCGCGCTCCGTTCAGGAGGCGGCTCGCAACTCGGGACTGGGCGCGGCGTACTCGTCGCCGAGGTTCTCCATCAGCGCGGCGACGACGGCCTGCTTGGCTTCTTCCAGCGGGAGCGGCGGGATGACGGTGATGCTCCCCAGCAGGGCGGCGAGGGCAAAGTAGCGGACGCGGTTCTCGCGCATGAAATCCACCGGGTACTCGGGCTTGCGGAGGTGGGCGGCGACCGGGTCGGCGTCGAGCAGGAAGGCGACGTCGGGGCGGGGCACCATCCAGTGGACGAAGCGGACGTAGGCGCGGGTGAGGGGGTTGGAGAGCGGGAGGTTGGCGAGCTCGTCGAAGATGTAGCGGTCGAGGATGACGACGTCGGCGCCGGAGCGCATGGCCTGGGAGACGACCCAGACGAGGTGGAGCGCGTCGAGGAAGTAGAGGCCGTGGCGGGCAAGCGTGAGGTACCACTTGCGGACGTTCTTGTCGCGGCGGTTGACGGGCTTGCCGGGGGCGCCGACGCCGATCTCCGACTTGTAGACCTTGTGGACGAAGCCTTCGCGGTAGCGGCAGCCGACGACGACGTTGTCCCAGAAGGCGAGCAGGAGGTCGCGCAGGCCGAGCTCGGCGAGACACGCACGGACGTTGGCGATCTGCGTGGTCTTGCCGGAGCCGTCGAGGCCGGAGAACGAGATGAGAATGGGTCGCTTCATAAGTCTTGTCGTCGGTCGTCGGCCCTCGGTCGTCCAGAGTGTCGTTGGTCGTTCGCAAAGATCGCTAGCTAAGGTCGTTGGTCGTCGGCCATGCCGAGTCGTCGCGGGCGAGGACCGACGACCGCAGGCCGACGACGGTTCCAGTTACGGCGCCGGCGTGGGCGTGGTGGCGGTGGTAGCGCCCGGCGGCCGCGAAGACGTCCCCTTCGACAGGCCGTAGACGATGCCGACGGCCGCGCCCGCGGCGGCGATGGCGCCAAGCTTGATGAGGAGCGAGCGCACCTGGCGCTGCTTCGCCGGAGCGATGGCGGTGCCGGCGGGCTTGGAAGCCGCGCCGCCGACCGTGATCGCTTCGCCGGCGGCTGCGGTGCCGGCGGGCTCCTGCGGCTTCGAGGTCGACTGCGCAGGCAGCTGCGACTGCGCCGGCTGCGCCGGCTGCGACGCCGAAGGAGCGTTGGGCAGGGTCCCGTACTTCTGCACGTAGGGGTCGGTCTCGGCTGGCGGCTGCTGGTCGGGCTGCGCGGTCGTCTGCGCGGGCTCCACCGGGCCCTGTGCGGGGTCGGCGGTGATGTTGGGCTGCTGGGGCTGCGGGGCGGCCTGCTGCTGCTCCGGCGGCGGCGTGGTCTGCTGCGTCTGCGCGAAGACCTGCGGGACGCCGCAGAGCAGCGCGACCAGCGTGAACGCCAGCGCGCGGGTGAAGAGGGGACGGTTCATGGTGACCTCCAGGGGATGCGGACTCATTTGGGTTCTACTTTCTGGGTGAAGGCCGGGACGCCGGCGCCATCGTGCAGGGCGCGCGGCGGCTTGGCCGACTCGAGGACGCGGTAGACGTCGGCGTCGCGATCCACGAGGTTGCGGAGACGATTCTTGGCGTAGCGCCAGAGGTTGGGGAGATCGGTGCGGTACCAGCAGTTCTCGGTCATGCGGGGCGAGAAGCCGCAGACGACGCGGAAGTGGCGGGCGGCGAGTGCGGGCGAGCGCAGCAGCGCCGCCGTGAGGCGGTGATTGCCTTCGAGGATGAGCAGGGGCCGGCGCTCGTCGACGCCGACGAGCAGCACCGTGCTGCGGGAGCGCTCGGTGGAAAGCGCCGCGCCGATGCCGCGAAGTTTTTCGGCCATGCGCTGCTCGCGGCGCTCGAGTCGCGCGGCGCGCTGGCGGAGCTGCTTCGCGATGTCGGCGATGTAGTAGCTGCCGCGCGCGATGCGGCTCCATTGCGCGCGCGGGAAGACGCGGACGCGGGCGAGGTCGGCAGGGTCGAGCTCGAGCTCCCACCACTGCGTGCCGGCGGGCAGCTCGCGCCACATGTGTCCGCGGCGGCGGAACAGGAGCGCGCGGCGCAGCGCGTTCTCGGTGTCGTCGGAGAGATCGGGGGAGCGCACGACCTTCTCGAACATGGCGCGGTCGCGGTCGTAGTCGCGCTCGTGGAACTCGTTGCGCAGGAACTCCGCGATGACTTCGGCTTCGGTGAGGCGGCGCAGCTTCTTCACGCGGCCTCCGCGAGCGGGATGTGCCTGGCCGGCGGCACGCGCCGGAAGAACGGCACGGCGACGGTGACCAGGAGCAGCGACATGAGGACGACGAGCACGGTGATGACCTGGCGCAGGGTGTCGTGGAAGAGCGCGACGCCGGCGACGACCAAGCCGGCGAAGAGCAGCTGCAGCCAGCCGGTGTTGGCGATGCGGCGCGACATCTCGTAGGCCATCAGCACGACCGCGAGCGCGTAGATGGCGGTGTTGGCGGCGTAGAGCCCGAGCAGCGGCTCGGCCTCGTGGAAGCCGGGGCCGAAGAGCGTGCGCATGACGGCCGCGGGGAAGAGCTGGAGCACGCCGAGGAAGCCAAGGAACATCGCGAGCACCAGTGCCATGGGTACGGCGACGAGAGTGCGGCTGGTCTTCTGCGCGACGCCGTCTTTGCTGCTGGCCTCGGCGGTGACGGGGAACATGGCGGCGATGACCGACCACGAGGCGTAGAACAAGACGCGGCCGACGAGTGCGACGGCGGCGTACTGGCCGGCGCGGTCGGCGGGGAAGAGGTGCTTCACCATGATGAGGTCGGTGTTCATGATGACGACCTGGCCGACGAAGAAGACGATGGCCTGGCGCCCCTCGCCGGCGGAGAGCGGCGGGCACGGGGCCGCGTCGCCGCGGAACATCGCCTGCGGACGCGGCAGGAAGTACGCGGTGACGACGGAGAGCACGATGGCGACGACCGCGCCCAGCGCGCCGAACTTCCACACCAGCGCGACCGCGAGCAGGAACTTGGCGACCGCTTCGATGGAGTAGTTGGCGGCGAGGCGCGGGAAGGCGCACGTGCCCTGGAAGATGCCGCGCTTCACGCCGAGCGGGACGTAGAAGGCGATGCCGGCGGCCATCAGCAGCATGATCCAGACAGTAGGAAAGCGCAGGAAGCGGGTGAGCGGCAGCGAGAGCGCGACGAGCAGGGCGCCGAGAACCGCGCTCACCTGCCAGGCGCGGAGGCGCAGGCGGCGGTACACGGCGGTCCTGGCGGCGGCGGAGTCGGAGCGCGCGACATACTTGGCGCACACGATCTGGAAGCTGAGGGTGAGCGCGGAGGCAAGCAGCAGCAGGCTGACGCTGGTGGCGACGTGGCCGAACTGCGCCGGGCCGAGCCGCTGCGCGACGTGGACGTTGTAGGCGAAGTTCACGCCCGCGACCACGGCCGAGCTCACCAGCATGACCAGGCTGCCGCCCAGGATGCGGGAGTGGTGCGAGGCGCGAAAGCGCTGCACGCGCGCGCGCAAGCCGAGCGGAGCTGCTGCTTGAGGCGGCAAGGTCTCCGAGATGGCGGAATCGGTCATGTCCTTCTGTCTAGGCGGCGAGCTGGCCGGGCTCGCCGGTGGTCTTCTGCAGGCGCAGCGCGTTCGGCAGGAAGCCGGAGTAGCTGCGCGCGGCGTCGGTGGAACTCTCGTAGATCTCGAACAGGCGGTCGGTGCGGGTCATCTCGAGGATGACGGCGGCCTGGGGCGAGAGGGACGACAGCTTGACGTCGCCGTCGCGCTTCATCGCCTCGTTCATGCAATGGAGCAGCATGTCGACGCCGGCGGCGTCGATCTGCTTCACGCCGGAAAGGTCGAGCACGATCTGGGGCCGGTCCGAGTGGAGGAAGGGCAGCACCTCGCGGACGAACTTGCGCGACTGCTGCAGATTCAGGCGCTCGGGAACACGTTTCACGACAACGGGCCTACTCGTTTCCATATCTCCTCGCGACTGCCAGGTTCGAGGGGAACTCCGCACGTTCGGCGGAACGGTCGAGGTCCGGGGACTGCAACGCCGCTGCAGGCGTGTGCACGGCCGCCGGAAGGTCGCTCGGTCTCTCCCGCCGGGACTTGCGGAAGAATCCGAGGAAGATCTGCTTGGGCAAGAAAGCGACGAGCGAGGCGGCACTCGCCAGCGCGCGCACGGGCGCGTGGACGGAGAGCATGCCGACCAGGCGCGGGTCGGTGAACTCCACCTCGACATTGCGCTTGAGGTCGGCGACGCGGCGGAAGCCGGCGACGGAGCGGACGACGTCGAGCCCGGCGCCGATGTAGGTGAAGGGCAGGACGCTGGCTTCGTCGACGACGGAGCCGCAGTCGACCTCGGCGTAGCGCTCGACGGTGGAGCAGCGCGTGACGACGGCGGAGGCGCGGATGACCGCGCGCGCGCCGATGAACGAGGGGGCGAGGAGGCGCGCGCCACGATCGATGCGGGCGCCCTCGCCGGCCCAGACGCCGGGCTTGAGCTCGCGGCCGGCGGGTTTCAGGCCGATGCGCTGCATGAGGCCGTCGCGCGCGAGCTCGCGCAGGTCGTGCGCGGTGGCGAGGGCGTTGCCGTATCCCTGGAACGGATACTGGGTGCACGGCACGCGGCACTCGGTGAAGCGGTGACGGAAAAGGAACGCGGCGTCGTTGCGGCGGCTCGCACTGATGGCGAACACACCGAACTCGACGCCGTCGCGCACGGCGGCGGTCACCCGCGCGCCGCTGTCCAGATGGAACTGCACCAAGTGGTCGAAATCGATCTCCGCATAGGGGCCCAGGCGGAGAGCGAGAACGACTTCGGCGCCGTTCTGCGCGAACTCGGAAAAAACCTGCTCGGCGGCGCGCCACTCCTCGCCCGGCTCGGTGACCTGCCAGGCGACGCCGGCGAGCGAGTGGGTGCGCACGGCGGCGAGGGCGTCGCCGCCGGAAGTGGCGGCGATGATGGCGACCTCGTCCACGCCCTGCCGGCGCAGCCGCTCGGCCACGTGCTGCACCATCGGCTTGCCCAGGACGTCGAGCAGCGCGATGGGAACGCCGGCGAACTGCTCGGCGGGACCTTCGGCGGGCGGCGCCACAATGATGATGGCCCTTACATCCACGTGGACCACCTGGGAGCGGCGGCGCGGAAGAGCGCCGAACGCGAAGGGATCCAGACCGGCAGGCGGCGGAAGCGCTGGATGGGCTCGAGCGCCTTGGCGCGCTGGTGCAGGTCGAAGGTGCGGAGGTACTGGCGGATGATCTGCGGCATGGTCATGCGCAGCGCGGCTGAGAAGTTCTGCTCGGCCATCTCGCGCTGGCGTTGAGAATCGTTGAGCAGCGAGGTCAGCTCGCCGGCGAGGCTCTCGGGATCGCCGGTCTGATAGAAGCTGAGGGCGAGGCCTTCGTCGACGGCCATCTCGCGGAAGTCGGGGATATCGGCGCTGAGGATGGGCACGCCATACTCGCAGGCGAGGTGGGCGACGCCGCTGGAGCCGGTCGCGGAACTGTAGGGCATCACGCAGACGCTGGAGGTCGAGAACAGCTCGGGGATGCGGTCTTCCTGGACGTAGCCGGTGAAGGTGATGCGGTCGCAGTCCTGCCAGCGTTCGGCGACGCTCTCGACGTAGCCGGGGGTCATGGGGTGGTTGCCGCCGGCGACGATGAGGCGCGCGTTGGGGACACGCTCGGCGACGATGCCGAAGGCCTCGATGAGGAGCTCGAGGCGCTTGTAGGTGCCCCACTTGCCGAAGGCGACGATGCGGTGCTCGGGATTGCCGCGACTGGAGAAATCGGGATACTCGGGGCGTGCGGACAAGATGCCGTGGGCGCGCCAGTGGACGTTGTCGCCGCTGTACTTCTCCATCAGGGTGCGGCGGTAGGCGGGCAGCAGCACGCTGACCGAGTTGGCCATCAGCAGCATGCGGGTGGCGACGGAGCCGGCCAGGCGATAGAGGCGCGGGAAGCGGACGCCGGCGTCCTTGAGGTCGATGTTGTCCATCAGGTGGTGCAGGGTGACGTGGGTGTAGAAGCCCATCGCGCGCACGAGCGCGGGGATGGCGAGGCCGAAGAAGGCCGGCACCGGCTTGTCGCCGAAGGTGGAAAACAGCAGGTTGAACCAGACGACGTCAGGCTGGCAGTCGCGGATGGCCTTCAGCAGGCGCGAGGGATTGGAGTAGGAGTTGAACTCCCAGCAGCGCTCGACGCTGAACTCCTCGAGCTCCGGCTCGCCGGGGTCGATGGTGTCAGCGAGCACGGTGACACTGAGCAGCGGGTCGCGCTGCAGCTCACGAGCGATATGGAAGCCGTACTCATTCAGCCCCCGCCGGCTAGGCGGAAAGGCAGTCACCAGACAAATCTTCATTGGGCCCCTCTGGCGCTTAAAAGAGCGTCAGTCTTACGACAGGTCGGAACTTGGACTGATCGCGGCCAGTGAAATTGAAAAAGTTCTGTTGCTCGATCCCTATGGAGAACCGCAGTGGATACTCGACGGGAACCTCGCCGGACCCGTCCGCCAGCGAGCGGCGGAAGGGCCTTACATAAGAGATGAAGAAACTGCTCTGCATGTTGTCATACACATGAAATCCCTGGCCGCGGGAGAAAGCGAAGTCGCCCTCCGCGCTCCAGCGACTGTTGGGCTCGTACTTGAACTGGAAGGCGGGGCGCATCATCTGGGCGGTGGCGTAGGAGACGTCCTGGACGCGCCAGGCGCGGACGTACTCGCCCAGGGCGCGGGCGGTCAGCTTGTCGCCGAACTTGCGCTCGTAGCCGATCCAGGTGGAGGTGGTGAAGTACTCGCGGATGAGGGGGTCGAACTGCAGGTCGCGGGCGGAATAGCCGGTGATGAGGGCGTTGCGTCCCCAGGGCCGGCCGACGCGGAATTCGAGCTGGCCGGCGAGATCGCGGGAGTTGAGGTTGCGGTCGGTGAAGGGCCCGGCCTCGTGGTAGGCCGAGGCGCGCAGCGACAGCCAGTTGAAGAACGACGTGGTCGAGAGGTGAACGAACTCTCGGAAGAGGTTCTGGTTGAGGGCGACGCCGGCGTTGGCGTCGCGGCGCATGGTGTACTGCACGCCGGCGTTGAAGCTGACGGTCTCGCCGCCGAGGCGGAAGGTCGGGTTGATGCCGCCGTTGAACGCGTAGTCGGTGGTGTTGCGGTCGAGGATGAGGCCGAGACCGGGCACCGAGGAGACGCCGCGCGCGTTGCGCACCTGGAAGAAGCCGCTGATGGGCGGCAGTCCGTTCTGGTGGACGCGGTAGCCGGCGGTCAGGATGGACTCCAGCGGCATCTTGGGGGAGGGCATGAGGGCGGGGTCGGTGATGCCGAACAGCTTGGCGTCGAGCTCGTAGATGGTGGCGTTCTCCATGATGCCGTGCATGGCGAAGTCGCTCTGCAGGCTGAAGCGGGGCGTGAGGCGCAGGCCCTCCTGGCCGGCGACCTCGAACATCTGGCGCTGGGCGACGTCGTTGGAGCTGTCGAGGGTGTTGGCGCGGGCGAAGGCGGCGAGGGCGCGCGGCATGTCGTGGCGCTGGCGATAGACGCTGCCGGAGACGAGCTGGTAGTCGTAGTTGCTGGAGTAGTCGCTGGGATCGCCGAGGGAGGCGAGCTGGGCCTCGGCGTTGAGTGAATCGCCCTGCGCCAGGTAGGTGTTGGCGAGGCCGAGCGCGACGACCTCGGGACCGGCGCCGGCGTCGGCGGCGCGCTGGTAGTACTTCTCGGCGAGCGTGAACTCGTGCGCGGCGAGGAAGATGTTGGCAGCGGTGACGAGGTTGTCGGCGGTGACCGGGCTGGCCTCGCCGATGCGCGCTTCCGCGAAGGCGAGCGCGACCTGCTGCTTGGCGTCTTCGTAGTCCTTGCGGCGGGCGAAGACCTTGGCGATGGCGAGGCGGGCGTCGACGCGGTTGGCGTCGGGCGCCTCGAGCGCGCGGGTGAAGCGCTCCATGGCGGCGTCTTCGTCACCGAGAATCAGGATGGCGTCGCCGGTAGCGAGCAGGACCTCGGACTGGTCGGAGCCCTCGCGCTCGGCGGCTTCCACGTACTGGAAGGTCTCGCCGCGGTGACCGAGCTGGGCGTGGGCGTGCGCCATCTGGGCGTAGATGGGCGCGACGTTCTCCGGCTGGAGGCGCAGCACCTGGTTCAGCTCCTCGAGCGAGCCGGCGTAGTTGCGCGCGTGGTAGAGCGTGTCGGCGAGCGCGGTGTGCAGGCGGATGTCGTCGGGCGAGTACTTGAGGGCGGCGCGGTATTCCTTCTCCGCCTTGTCGAGCACGCGCATCTGACGGTAGGCGGTGGCGCGAGCGAGGTGCGTGGCGCCGGATTCGCCCATGAGTTTCTCGGCGGCGTCGGCTTCGTCGAGCGCGACGCGGCCCTGCTTGAGCTGGAGCGCAGCGAAGGCGAGGCCGAGGTGGGCGATGCCGTTGTTGGGCGCGAGCTTGAGCGCGGCGCGGAAGTCGTCGGAGGCGAGCTGCGGGTTCTGCAGGTCGTTGAGGACGTAGCCGCGGTTCACGTAGCCCTCGATCATCTTGGGATCGCGGGCGATGGCGCGCGTGTAGTCGTCGACCGCCTGGTCGAGCAGCTGCGACTGCTTGTGGACGTGGCCGGCGAGCAGCGGGAAGTTCGCTTCCTTGGGCAGCAGCTGCTCGTACCTGGTGACGAGTGAGAGCACGTCGTCGTAGCGGCCGAGGTTGTAGAGGGCATAGCCGAGATAGACGGAGCCGTTGCGGTCGCGCGGCATGCGCTCGATGACCTTGTAGCCGAGCTGCGCGGACTCGCGGAACTTGCCGGCGTGGAAGAGGTAGCGCTCGCGCTCGCGCATGACGCGCGGGTCGTCGTTCATGCTGCCGACGGCGCGCTCGACCCAGAGCTTCGCGAGGTCGAACTTGCGGGCCTCGATGGCGGCGTTGGCGCCGTTGGCGACGACCACGGGATTCCTGGGCGCGCGCTTGTAGGCGAGCTGGTAGTTGGCCTCCGCGCGGGTGAAGTCGTGCGCGTCGGTGTACATGTCGCCGAGCGCGACGTAGGCGACGTAGTCGTCGGGATAAGCCTTTGCCAGGCGGTTGAAGAACTCCTCGGCCTGCGCGCGGTTGCCCTGCTCGCGGGCGAGGTATCCGAGCGACTCGAGCGCGAAGCGGTTCCTGGGATCCTTGGCGAGGATGTCGGCGTAGAGCTTCTGCGCCTCATCCTGGCGCTTGGTCTTCCAGTAGACGCTGGCGAGGGCGAGGGCGGCGTTGGTGTTGGCCGGGTCGAGCTTCATCGCCTGCTTCAGGTCGGCCTCGGCGCCGGCGAAGTCGCCGGAGCCGGTCTTGATGGTGGCGCGCACGCGCAGGAACTCGGCCATGGCCGGACCTTCGACGTGGATCCTGGAGATCTCCTGCTCGGCCAGGGCGAGCTGCTGCTTCGCGGCGGCGTCGTTGTTGGTCTGCTTGTAGAGCTCCGAGAGGTTGAGGCGGAGCTGGATGGGGTAGAGCTGGCCTTCGGGGGCGCCGCCTTCCGGCAGGTGCGAGAGCGCGAACAGGTACTCGCGGATGGCCTCGTCAGGACGATTCTCCTGCTTCGCGATGGAAGCGCGGATGGCGTGCAGGCGGTAGTGGTTGGGGTCGAGCTGCGTGGCGCGCGCGAGGAACTGCTTGGCCTTGTCGGGATCGCCGGTGCGCAGCAGCGCCTGCGCCGCGCTCAGCTGGTAGCCGATGTGGCCGGGCTTGCCGCTGGCCGCGCGCTGGTAGCAGGCCGCTGATTCCTTCAGG
>DATIBR010000184.1 GCA_035457425.1 Terriglobales bacterium | reverse complement strand
CAGGCCGGAGACCGTCGCGGTGCGCGGCGCGGCCCAGGCCGGCAGCGCCAGCACCAGCAACAACGAGATCCATGGGAGCCTACGGGTCAATTCTCTAACCTCGCGCGTACAGCTCCGGGAGCGCCTTCGTTCCTCTACTCGACCGTGAACTTGGCGGTCGGCATCAGCGTCTGCTTCGAAACCGAGTCGTTCACCTTCACCGTGATCTGGTAGGTGCCGGGCTCCAGTCCGTTCAGCGCCAGCGACTTCTCCAGCGTCACCTGCTCGCCCACGTTGCCCATCTGCGCGGTCGATTCGCTGGTGTGCAACACGGCTTTGTTGGTCGCGGTGTTCACCACGTCGTATTCGATGGTCGCCGACGGCTTCTTCGTCTTCTCGTCGATTCCGAGGTTGTAGACCTGCATCCACAGGTTCATGCGCTGCGAACGCTTGAACGTCGCGGGCTTGCCGTCGGAGGGCTCCACGCGCGGACGCACCTTGGTATTTCCGATGACGAAGTTGCCGCCGCCGATGTCCTTGGTCGCGACCTTCTCCATCTGGTCGGCCAGGATCAGGCTCGAGGTTGCGAGGCGGTCCTCATCGTAGCTCGGCACCACCAGCCCGCCGCGGCTTTGCCACGTTCCCAGGCGGTCGCCGTTCACGTCCTTCACCACGACATCGAGGCGGTAGCGCCCCGGGCGCAGCGGCAGCGCCTTCCAGTACAGCGAAACGTTCTCACGCGTCTTGTCGAGCAGCTCGTTCGGGACGTCGATCTGTACCGTGTCCTCGAACGTCTGCATGATGCGCCCGGTCATCGACGTCACGCGGCCGAAGATGTTGACCACCCCGCGCTGGATGCCTTCCTTGGATGCGAACGTGATGTCCTTGTTCTTCACCTGGATGGTGACCGGCACCAGCACGGTGTCGCTGGTCACGCGCACGAAGTCCGTACGCACGTCGAACGGCATCAGGTTGTAGCGGATCTTGTGGCTGACGACCTCGTCCAGGTCCTTGAACTTGATCGCCGGCGCCCGCAACAGCTTGCCCATTCGGTCGAGCCGGTCGAAGTACTTGCTCGTGTCCATGTTCTCGCGGCCGCTGAACGGACCGCGTCCGATGCGCTCCGGGCCGCCCCTGGTCCAGCGGTCCGCCTTGCCGGCCATGCCCATCTCTTCGTAGAGCGTCAGGCCCCCGTTCGGCGTGTTGAGCAGCGCGTCCTTCTCCGAGCGGTCGATGGTCATGTGGTAATCGCCGCACATGCAGGTATCGACGAACTCGATCTCCACCTCCTGGCCGATCTCATCCAGGTAGCGGTAGCGCCAGGTCTCGAACGGGAAGGTGGAGGTGCTCCCGCCGCCCTCATCCATCGGGCGGTTATAGCGGCCCCCGGAGGGGTGCGAATCGATCTGGTCGGGCGGACCGAAGACCACGTAGATCCGGCCGCGGTCGGTGCGCCATCCCTGCTTGCCGGCGGCGAAGTGCTCATTCGCGTACGCGATGCGGCGGTAGTGCTCTTCCTTGTATTCGTTCTCGATGGTGTCGGGCGTGGGATCGCGCCGCAGCCAGAACTGCTCGATGAAGTTGTCGCGCTCCTCGTCGTTGGAGAGCTGCTTGAATGCCGCCATCTCCTCGTCCGTGATGATGTAGCGCACGTCCTCGTTGAGCCAGCTCTTGTACGTCTGGCTCAGCTCCTTCTTGAGGGACTTGGCCTTCTCCTTCTTCTCCTTGTCCGTCAGCGGGCGATTGAGCGGATCCTCCGGCTGGGCCGTCGTCTTGGCATCCTGGGCGCTCAGCAGGCTGCCGCCGAGGCAGAGCAGCAGCGCCAAGGCAAGGGCAGCAAAATGACGGATCTTACGGAAGTTCATACGCAGACACCATTCCTTCAGGGGCGCTTTCGAGGTGCATTCATTGTAGGTTCATTCGGTTCCGAGTGGCAAGGCATGCGGCACCTCAATTCACCTTAATCCGGCTGCGACCCACCCCTGCCGATTAGACGTCGGCGGCGGCCGGAAGGCGACCGCGACACCTTGCCACTTCGTGCTACGTAAGTGGCGGGGAGCAAAGGTATAATGCGGGGTAGCACCCGGGAAAAACCCACCCAAGCGAGTTGTCGCAAGCCAGCTTGCGCATTCCGCGGGCCGCAAAAAAGAGGGAGCCGTGTGCCCCCGTTCCCCGTATCTGTTCTGTGGGGTCACTCGTTGAGGTCGCATGACTAAGAAGCGCGTCATTATCATCGTGGTGGTAGCTGTGGTCCTGGGCCTCGTGGTGTGGGGCTCGGTGGCGTTCTCCGGGTCGAGCGCGCCGGAGGTGACCACCGGCAAGGTGGGGCGCGAGGACCTGGCCAGCATCGTCAGCGCGTCGGGCGAGATCAAGCCCAAGACCTACGTCAACATCGGGGCCAACGCGTTCGGCAAGATCGTGCGCCTGTATGTGAAGGAAGGCGACCACGTGAAACGCGGCCAGCTGCTGGCGCAACTGGAGAACGTGCAGTCCTCCGCCGACGTGAACGCGATGCGCGCCGGGCTCGACGTCTCGCGCACCGACGCGGTCGCGGCCCAGGCCGGGCTCGAGCGCGCCAAGGCCGACGAGGAGCGCACCCGCCTCGACTGGCAGCGCGCGCAGGGCCTCTACCAGTCCGGCCTGATCCCCAAGTCCGACTTCGACGCCAGGAAGAGCGCCTTCGATTCCGCCGCCGCCGCGCTGGCGCAGGCCAAGGCGCAGAACGAATCCGCCAATAAGCGCATCGCGCAGAGCTCCGCCACCTTGACGCGCGCCTCCGACGTCCTCAGCAAGACGCAGTACCTCGCTCCCTACGACGGCGTGGTCACCAGCCTGCCGGTGCGCGAAGGCGAGACCGTCGTCGTCGGAATCCAGAACTCCCCCGGCTCCACCCTCATGACCCTCGCCGACATGTCGGTCATCACCGCCGAGGTCCGCGTCGACGAGACCGACATCGTCAACGTGAAGCTCGGCCAGGACGCCGAAGTCTCCATCGACGCCATTCCCGGCAAGAAGTTCCCCGGCAAGGTGACCGAGATCGGCAATATCGCCATCCTCCGCTCCACCGGCCTGGCTACCTCGCAGACCACCGCGGGCACGCAGGAGGCGAAGGACTTCAAGGTGGTCGTCACCCTGACCAACCCGCCGGAGAACCTGCGGCCGGGCCTCTCGACCACGGCCAAGATCACGACCGCCTCGCGCCAGAACGCGCTCGCCATCCCGCTCCAGGCTCTCACCCTGCGCACCAAGGGCGACTTGGAGGAGAAGAAAGGCAAGGGCGGCGTGGAAGCGGCCGCTCCATCGTCGGCCAAGGACGCCAAGGAAGAGCTGCAGGGCGTCTTCGTCGTCACCGGCAAGGGCAAGCAGGCCAAGGTCCAGTTCAAGCCCGTGCAGACCGGCATCACCGGCACCACCGACGTCGAAGTGACCAGCGGCCTGACCGAGGGCGACGAGATCGTCACCGGCAGCTACAAGGTGCTGCGCAGCCTGAAGAACGGCGCCACCGTGAAGGTAAACAACGCCGCCCCGAAAAAAGAGGGATAATCCCTAAACCTTGGAACCGCAGGGCCGTCTAATCCGTTTACTAGCCTGAGAGACGTGTACCCCGCCCCGCTGGGGCCGGGTGCCAAACGGGGAGACCGCCAACATGGGAACGGGACTACTGAGCATGTCTGAATCGAGCGCCGCCATCAACGAGATCGCCCTGAACACCCCGCCCCGCGAGGGCATGATCGTCACCGACGAGCTGTGGAAGACCTACGACATGGGCTCGGAGCAGGTGCACGCCCTGCGCGGCGTCTCCATGACCATCCGCAAGAACGAGTACGTCGCCATCATGGGGCCGTCCGGTTCGGGCAAGTCCACGCTCATGAACCTCATCGGCTGCCTCGACACCCCGAGCCAGGGCAAGTACTGGCTCAACGGCAACCTCGTCAGCGAGATGGACGACGACGAATTGGCCCGCATCCGCAACAAGGAGATCGGCTTCGTCTTCCAGACCTTCAACCTGCTCGCCCGCGCCACCGCGCTCCACAACGTCGAGCTGCCGCTCATCTACAACGGCACCGCGGCCGAGGAACGCATCGAGCGCGCCAAGGGCGCGCTCCGCAAGGTCGACCTCGAATCGCGCATGATGCACAAGCCGAACGAGCTTTCCGGCGGCCAGCGCCAGCGCGTCGCCATCGCCCGCGCCCTGGTCAACAACCCCTCCATCATCCTGGCCGACGAGCCCACCGGCAACCTCGACTCCAAGACCGGGCTCGAGATCATGGGGCTGTTCGACCAGTTGCACGCTCAGGGCAACACCATCATCCTGGTGACCCACGAGCACGACATCGCGCAGTACGCCCACCGCGTCATCCACATCAAGGACGGCAAGGTCGAGATCGATGAGGCCAACACCAACCGCAAGATGTAGGCGAAATCTTGTTAAGGAAAGCGCCGGCGACTCGCCGGCGCTTTCCTTTTGCTCTCGCTGTGGCGATCGCTTCTCCCACCCTGACGTAGCGCGTTTGACTTTTCAGCCGCCCGGCCCACCATAACCAGCGGCGGGTGGCCCACCCTTCTGGTTGAGTCGAAGTCTTCACAGCGTGAACACTCCTGAGGGTGCCCCATCCTTTTCGCGAGCGATCTGTGCGAGCGAAAGGGTGGGACCGAATCCTGATAATTATCTTGACATCTTGTTATCCACCGGCTACTCTGACTTTCGCCTTCTCATCGCTTGCAGCTCCGCGGCTCTTTTCCATCTTGATCTCGGGGATTGAGGCGAATCCCCCGGGGATTTTTCACGAATCCCCGGGGATTTTGACGGCGGAATTATATACTTGACAAACCCAGTGGTATTCGCTAACATTTCGCCCCATAGAGAGGGACGATATGGACAGCCTGAATCTAGCGAGTCTGGCGGAACACTTCAGCGATGCGGACAAGGCCCGTCAGTTCCTAGAGGGGCAGCGTTGGCCGAACGGCCCTGTCTGTCCGCACTGTGACAGCACGGAGATTTATAAGCTCACGCCCAAGACCAGCAAGAAGGGCAAGCACGTCCGCGTTGGCGTGTACAAGTGTGCGAGGTGCCGCGAGCAGTTCACGGTGACAGTCGGCACGATCTTCGAGGACAGCCACATCCCTCTCCACAAGTGGCTGTTTGCGATTCATCTTCTGTGCGCTTCCAAGAAGGGCATGAGTGCCCACCAGCTACACCGGATGCTTGGAGTGACGTACAAGTCTGCGTGGTTCATGGCTCATCGTATTCGGTACGCGATGAGCCAACCATCATTTAAGGAGAAGCTTCGGGGCATCGTTGAGGCAGACGAAACCTATGTAGGCGGCAAGGGCAAGACTCAGTTCATGGGCCGCGCTACTGGCAAGACGCGCACGGCAGTAGTCTCCGTCATTCAACGCGACGGCGATGCGCGTTCCTTTCCCGTTACGCGAGTGACGGGCGAGAACCTGAGCGAGATCATCCGCAAGAACGTTGACCGTTCCGCAGCGTTCTGCACGGATGAGTTTCCGAGCTACAAGAACATTGGGCATATGTTTGAAGGTGGGCATCACACCGTCACCCATAGCAAGGGCGAGTACAGCCGCGAGTGGGTACACGTCAACAGTTGCGAAGGCTTGTTCGCCACGTTGAAGCGCGGCCTCACTGGTGTCTATCACCAAGTGGGCCAGCACCACCTACACCGCTACTTGGGCGAGTTCGATTTCAGGTACAACACGCGCAAGCTGAAAGATGGGCAGCGCACGTTGATGGCTATTCAGCAGAGCGCAGGAAAGAGGCTCATGCTCCGGGACTCAAAGGAGCAGAAAGCGGGCTAATAGGCCCACCAGTACAACTAGAGATGTTCGCCAAAAACATAACCCGCCTTGCAGGGCGGGTTAAAAGGCGACGACGGTAACGCTTGGGCGCGGGCCGCGACAGGAGGAGTGTCGCATGGCCCGCACCAAGATTGCAACGTGTTGTTCCAGATTCAGAACAAAAAGACAATCCACGGTCATCCAAGGGGGTGTCCGTTATACTCTGGCATCTCGGGCTGACTCCATGCGACCACGCCAACCCAATCCGCTGGAAGTACCGAATTATACGATTGAGGAAGCTGCGCGCTATCTCCACATCCTTCCGTCCAAGCTGCGTTACTGGGTGATAGGCGACGAAGACTCCGCTCCGCTCACTACGATTTACAGCCACAAGCCAATGCTGTTGTCCTTTAAGAATCTGGTGGAATGTTTTGTTCTAGAGAGTCTGCGCCACGCTCACAATGTGAGTCTGCAAGGCATCCGCCACGGTGTAGAGGAACTGCGTCGGGAGAAACCATCCAAGTACCCGTTGGCCGATTACGATCTGAGTACAGAGAAAACCAAACGCGGAGTGACAATCTACCTGGAAGACAAGGGAGTAGGCACAACGCATCTCGTTAACCTTAGGGCTGGTGGCCAGCAAGTCTTCAATTTCTTACAGCCGTGGCTCCGGCGAGTGGAGCGGAACACGCATGGGATTGCCCAGCGGCTGTTCCCGTTCACGCGCAAGGAATACTTGAACGCGCCAGCCAATGCCCCGCAGTTTGTAGTGATTGACCCAACGGTGTCCTTTGGGATGCCCGTACTAGTAGATTCCCGCATCTCTACTGCATTTCTGCTGAGCCGCAAGAACGGTGGGGCCACAATTCCACAGCTGGCGAATGACTATGGCAGACTCGAAGCAGAAATCGAGGAAGCAATTAAAATCGAGCAAGCGGCTTAAGGGTTTCACGCTGTACCTCTGCCACAACCTCGATTATGACGACTGCGTAGACAAGCTGCGGCACTGTGGCTTCCGATATAAACGCCACAGGGATTACTTCAAGGGATGGACCGAGGACCGCGAACTGCTGCCGCTCGTGGGTAAGCGCAAGTGGATACTCATCACGTTCGACCAGAAGCAGCGCACGCGCGCAATCGAACAGCAGCTCATCGTGCAATATAAAGTCCGCCAGTTCGTTTTCACGTCCGGCGGCATTGGCAACATAGGCGATCTGCTCTGTAAGGCAAAGGGACAGATGAGAAGCAAGTGTGCTAACAACTCGGGGCCGTTTGTGTTTTCGATTTCAGCAACTGGAAAAGTTGCTCCACGTCATCTTCAAGGCTGAAGGTCAAATGCCGAACAAATCCAAACCCGTTCCCCACATCCCCGCGAAGTTCGAGGATGCACTGGGAGCGATCCTCACAGTAAAGCCGCCGAAGGGAAAGAAGCGCAGCAAGCCGCCGTGCGCGGTGTGCGGCAAGGCGGACAAGAACTGGGTACACCTGCCGAAGAAGAATCCAGCCGACAAGAGCTGGCACAAGTACAGGGCTAGCTGAGTTGACCGAAGAACAGCATAAGGTCAGGTTGTGCGCTTCACTGTTTGGCGGGTTCATTGTCATGGCTGCGGCGATCATGCTCACTCGCGGAGTCGCGATTACGACTGCCATTCTTGTCGCGTGGTCAGTATGGAACTACTTCATTTTTTACCGCTACGGGCATAGGAACGATTAAAGCAGGGCCACAAGTGGGCCAGAGTCTAGCTTGGGTTTGTGAAAGGGATAATTCCGTTTGACGGATTTTCGGCTGTAACTCGCTGATTCCAAAGATTCAGGCGAATTCTCTTTTTTGATTCGCCGCTCGCTCGGACCGCAGATCCTGTCAGACCGAGCCACGGACCCTCGTCGGATCGGGCACAGACCCCCGTCAGACCTCGCGACAGACTTTTCGCCGCAACCCACTGATTCCAAAACACCGCGCCGGAAAACTCTTGAAGTACGTCAGTCCGTGGGCGTTTTTGCCTTTTGCCTTTTTCCTTTTGCCTTGCCCTCTAAGACCGCCACCCGGGGGAGGGCGGGGGGAGGGGGTATACACCAGTCCTCCTGTAGTAAAACGTAGCCATGCCCCGCCGCGTCCTCGTGCTTACATTGCTGCTCGCGACCAGTGTCCCGGCGGCGGCGCGCGACCACGAAGCCCAGCAGCGCGCCGCCGTCCGCGCGGCCCTGCAGGAGTACCTCGACGCCGGCTTCCGCGGCGCGCCCTGGAACGAGACCGCGCCCCTGGTGCTCTGGGAGCAGGACCAGGAGAGCGACTGCCTCGGCGTCGTCCGCTCCTTCAACATCACCGGCGTCCGGCTGCGGGATAAGCGGAACGCCGTCGGCACGGTGATGTTCTACCGGCTGGGCGAGTACTGCGAGGCGCAGCAAACGTTCACCCCGCGTCCCGGGCTCGAAGAAGTCGTGTATCAGCTGCGCAAGAAGAGCATCTCGTGGCTGGTCGAGAAGTCGAATCGTCCCGGCGCGAACGTGGACTGGCAGGTGCTGCGCGAGCAGTTGAAGCGGCGCTTGAGCGACCCAGCCCTGCCCGTCGCTGACACCGCGAAGCTCGCCGACGCGCTCTCGAAGCTGGAGAAGACAGCCGCCGCGATCGGCAAGACGCCGGCAGAAGCAATAAGCAATAAGCGATAAGCGGCAGCCGAGTTTGTTCTGGCTTATCGCTTATCGCTTATTGCTTCTCTCTAGTGCGGCGCGCCGACGGCGTCGCCCTCGCCGCCCTGCGTCGCCGGCGCTTCAGGCGAGACCGCAAAGAAGCTGTGGTCGTAGAGGTTGCGGTACATGCGGCCCGCGATCTCGGCGGCCTTGGGCCCGAAGGTCGGGCGGCCGCCGCGCAGGAAGACGACGGTCACGATGCGGCCGTACTGCGTGTTGGCGTACGACGCGAACCAGCCGAAGCGCGTCCCGTCTTTCGAGCAGGTGCCGGTCTTGCCGAGGATCTGCTCCTCGCTGAAGTTGTAGCGCACGCTGCGGCCGGTCCCGTACTCCACCGTTCCGGCCAGGCCGTCGGTGAGCTGCGGGATGAGCGTGCCGATGGGCAGCTGCCGCTTGATGCGCGGCTGGAACTCCGCCACCTGCTCCGCCGAGCGCGGGTGCTGCATGTAATACAGCGTGCCCCCGTTCGCGATGGCGGAGACCAGCGCGGCGAGCTGCAGCGGCGTCATCGAGATGCCCTCGCCGAACGAGCACATCTTCCCTACGCCGCCCTCTTTCGCCGGGATGGCCTGCTCCGGATATTCGCCGAGCTGTTCGTCGGGGATCTTGTAGCCCGCGAGCTCTCCCAGGCCAAACTGGCGCGCGTAGTACGCGACTTTCTCGAACCCGAGCTTGCGGCCGAGGACCTCGAAGTAAGTGTTGTTGGAGTGCGCGAGCGCCTGCGTGAGCGTCATGGTCGCGCGCCGCGAGAGCCGGACCTCGGTCTCCTTGTCAACCAGCCCTTCGTTCACCGCGGCCAGCGCCGTGACGAGCTTGATGGTGGAGCACGGCGTCGCGCCCTCGGCGAGCGCCAGCTTCTGGTTCACCATGGTGAGGATGCGCCCGCTGGTCGGGTCGACCGCCACCACGGTCCCGTTCATGTTGCCGAGCGCCTCGACCGCGGCCGCCCGCACGATGGGATCTTCCCCGGTGGCGACGTCGCCGGCCGTGACGTCTTCCGCGTACGAGCTGGTGTAGAAGCGCTCGTAGTAACGGCGGTGGCGACGCCCCTTGGCCGAGCGGCGCGTGCGCCGGCTGTGGCGCTTCGCGCTCATCTTCTTCTTCGTGCTAGCGCTTTCGCTGACGTTGGCGCCGGAAGACTTCGGAGTGCTGCTCTTGCTGGAAGCCGAGCGCGCGTACGCGGTCGTGGCGAACAGCCACAGCAGAGCGAGGAGAGCGGCGTGGAGGGCGTGACCTTTTTTCATCGACACGTTGACTGATCGCCTGAGTCCAGGGGCGCGGCGCTTCCCGCCGCCTTCCCTGAGTTCCGTCGCTCCCTTAATTCCTGGGTGAGTAGCTGCCCGATAGTAGGGGCATATTGTCGAATTTGCAACGGTGAAAATCCTGTGGAAAACGTCGCAAATGGCTTTGCTCCCAACTGATTCGATGCAGCAGCTCTGGATGATGTTGCGGCGGGCCGTACCACCTGCGACACGGGCCGGATATCACCGCTCCGACGCGCGATTCCAGCAGCGCATGCGGAAAATGTTGTTCCCGTGATCCGCCGCGCTACTGCACGTCACCGCGCTTGCGGATGAAGGCGGGCACGTCGAGGTCGTCGCGCTCGACGTCGCGCACCGCTTCCTTGGCGTTCTGCAGCGGCGACGGAGACTGCACCGGCCGCGCCGCGATCGGGATCGAAGGCCGCGTCGGCGGAGGCGGCGGAGTCGCGGGCTGCGCGTAGGAGGCCGCCGTCCGCTGCTGCGCGATCGCTGTGGCCGCCGCCGAAACCACTTTGTCTTTCTTGTGCAGCTTCTCGGTCTGGAAGCCGGTGGCGATCACCGTGATCTTCACCTCGTCCTTCATCTTCTCGTCCATGACCGCGCCGAAGATGATGTTGGCTTCTTCGTGGGCGGCACTCTGGATGATGGTGGAGGCTTCGTGGACTTCGCTCAGCTTGAGCGAACTGGAGCCGGTGATGTTGATGAGGATGCCGCGCGCGCCGTCGATGGCGCCGGCCTCGAGCAGCGGCGATGCGATGGCCGCCTGCGCGGCGAGCGTGGCGCGGCCCTCGCCCTTCGCGGTGGCGGTGCCCATGACCGCCGGACCCATGCCGGCCATGATGGCTTTCACGTCGGCGAAGTCGCGGTTGATGATCCCGGGAATGGTGATGATGTCGGAGATGCCCTGCACGGCCTGGCGCAGGATGTCGTCGGCCACGCGGAACGACTCGAAGAAACCCGCGTTCTGCGCGACCGCCAGCAGCTTCTCGTTGGGGATGACGATGAGCGTGTCGACCGAGTCGATGAGTTCCTGCATGCCGCGCTCGGCCTGCTGCAGCCGGCGCTTGCCTTCGAAGGCGAACGGCTTGGTGACGACCGCCACGGTGAGCGCGCCCATCTCGCTGGCGAGCGAAGCGATGATGGGAGCGGCGCCGGTGCCGGTGCCGCCGCCGAGTCCGGCGGTCACGAAGATCATGTCCGCGCCCTCCAGCGCCTCGATGATCTGGTCGGAATCCTCGAGCGCGGCGCGGCGGCCGACTTCGGGATTCGCGCCCGCGCCCAGGCCGTTGGTCAGCTTCACGCCCAGCTGGATCTTGTGCGCGGCCTTGGCCATCTGGAGCGCCTGCAGGTCGGTGTTGGCGACCACGAACTCCACGCCCTCGACCTTGGCGTCGATCATGCGGTTCACGGCGTTGGAGCCCCCGCCGCCCACGCCGATCACCTTGATGCGGGCGTTATTGCGCGGCTCCTCGTTGAACTGGATCCGGACTTCGCTCTTCTTGTCGTCAGCCATATGGTTGCGCTCGCAGATCGCCGGCCGGAGGTCTGGTTCGGACTGTAACCCGAAATCCCCGACTCCGAGCCGGTAAAGTTTTCCTCAGCCCTACCCTGACTTCCTTGCAAACAGCGACTTCAGCCTTGCCCCGATGCCCTGCTCCTGCGGACCGCGCAGCAGGCGCGTGCGATGGCCATAGAAGACCAGGCCGACGGCGCTGGCGAATTCCGGCTCGGCCAGCGTGGCCGGCATCTTGGCGATCGGCGACGGCCGGCCGAGGCGCGACGGCTTGCGCAGCACGGTCTCGGCGACCTCCGCCAGCGACGGCAGGCGCGCGGCTCCGCCCGTGAGCACCGAGCCGGCGCCGCAGAGCTCCAGCACGCCGGCCTGACGCAGGTGGTCGCGCAGCATCTCGAACAGCTCGTAGGCGCGCGGCTCCAGAATCTCCGCCAGCAGGCGCTGCGGCATCAGGCGCGACGGCTTGTCGCCGACCGCGGGCACCTCGATCTCATTGCCTTCCGGCACGCGCGTGACCAGGGCGTTGCCGAACAGCTTCTTGATCTTCTCGGCCTCGTGCAGCGGCGTGCGCAGGCCGACCGCAACGTCGTTGGTGAAGTGGTCGCCGCCGATGGGGATCACGCCGCTGTGCGCGACCGCGCCCTCGAAGAAGACGATCACGTCCATCGAGCCGGCGCCGACGTCGCACAGGCAGACGCCGAGCTCGCGCTCGTCGGATCGCAGGACGGCGTCCGCGGCGGCGAGCGGCTCGAAAACCGTGTCGTCCACCTGGATGCCGGCGCGATTCACCGCCGTCACCACGTTCTGCGTGGCAGTCGAAGCCGCGGTCGCCAGATGAACCTGCACCTCGAGCTTGGAGCCGACCATCCCGGCGGGATCGCGGATGCCGTTGTGGTCGTCGAGGATGAACTCCTGCGGCAGCAGGTGCAGCACTTCCCTGTCCGGCGGCAGCGCGACCGCGCGGGCGCGTTCCACGGCGGAGCGCACGTCGTCGCGCGTGATCTCGCGCGAGCGCGCGCCCAGCGCGATGCCGCCGCGGCTGTTCACGCCGCGCACGTGCGGGCCGGCGACGCCGACGACCGCGCTTTCCACCGGCGCCTCCGCCAGGTTCTCGGCCTGCTCGGCGGCGCGCTGGATGCTCGCGACGGCTTTGTCGAGGTCGACGATCACGCCCTTGCGGGTGCCGCGCGATTCCGCGATGCCGTGCCCGCGGTAGCGCACACCCGTTTCCGTGATCTCCGCCACGATGGCGCAGACCTTGGCGCTGCCCACGTCAATCGCGGTGAGTAGGTTCGGCTGCTCTTTTCCCATTGCTCTTAACTTTGGCCCTGGCCTTCGCTCTGGTGGTGGTCCTGGCTGGCTGGACGGTTGGGCTGGAAGCCGGCGGCGGAGCCGGCGCTGCGCTCCGCGAATCCGGATTGACGATGATCTGGCGGTCGAAACGGAGGTCCACCGATTCAAGCTTGCGATACTGCGCGCGCCACTCCGCGGCGTGCGAGATGTAGGTCTTGTAGCGCTCGAGAAAACTCGCCGAGCCCAGGTGCAGCAGCACCGCGCCCGCCGGGTCGGCCACGGTCACCTTCACGTCGTCGGGGTCGGAGAGGTCCACTTCACTCAGGTCTTTCGAGTAGTTCGAGCCGTCGGAATCGAGCTCGCGCACCAGCGCGTTGTAGATCTTCATGCGCGCCGCGCGCGTCGAGAGCGGCTCGGCGTCCGAAGCGCCCACGATGACCGGGAACGAATACTTGTTTTGCGATCTCGGCGGAAGGTCCATGAGCACGCCGTGCGCATCGGCGAGCAGGATCTTGGAGCCGAGCTGCACGAAGGCGACCGGCGTGCGCTCTTTCACTTCCACGCGCAGCCGGTCGGGCAGCAGGCGCATCACCGCCGCGGACTCCACCCACGGGATCTGCTCGAGCTGCTTCTTGCGCGCTTCGAGCGGGACGAAGAAGACGTTGCGCCCGATGTCGCCGCCCATCACTTCCATCACCTGCGCGCGCGTGACGTTCTGGTTGCCGTTCAGCTCGATGCTGTCGCCCGATTCGACGCGGAAGCGCCATGAGTGCGCGCCGTAGCGGTAGACCGCGAAAGCCACGGTGCCCAGCACGCCCGCCGCGAGCGCGACCAGCGCCACGTACTTCAGCCGGTTGGCGGTCTTCTTGGGGAGAGGCCCGCGGCGGACGGAGACGCGCCGCTGGCCGCGCAGGAATTGCGGCTCGGCTTCGTTCTCAAGATCGGGGAGGTCGAGATCGCGCGCGTCGACCTCGAGTTCGCGCAGATCGTCGTCGGGCGGCTGCACGCCGGCACGCGTGCCGCGCCGCCTCGACTCAGACTCATCCTCGCGCGTGAACCTTCCGTTTCCCGCCATCACCCTCGCCGGACTTTGGGCAGAGACTCGCCGTGCGCTAACTATAACGCGGGATTGGCTTTATGGTGAGGGGAAAAGTGCGGAAAACTCCGGTTTTTGTCGGCTTTGTTGCCGATATCTTCGGGTTTACTTTCTAGTCATTTTCGCGCCGCCGCGCTCCCGCTGCGGGCGCCCAGGCGCTCCAGCAGCTGCGGCCCGAGCTGCGAGACGTTGCCGGCGCCCAGCGTCAGCACCAGGTCGCCCTCGCCGGCGGCGCTCGCCACCGCTTCGATGGCGTCCGCAAACGACGCGCGGTAGGCCGCCACCTGGCCGCCGCGCCGCGCGATGTGCTGCGCCAGCGCCTCTCCCGTGACGCCCGCGATGGCCGGCTCGCTGGCGGCATAGATGTCGAGCACGTGGACCGTATCGGCGTCGCCGAAGGCGCCGGCGAACTCATCCATCAGGAGCTGCGTGCGGGTGTAGCGGTGCGGCTGGAAGACAACGTGGATCTGGCGGTAGCCGCACTGCCGGGCGGCCTGGAGCGTGGCGCGGATCTCGGTCGGATGGTGGCCGTAGTCGTCGACCACGGTCACGCCGGCGGCGGTTCCCTTCACCTGGAAGCGGCGATCGACGCCACGAAAGTGCTCGAGCGCTTCGCGGATGCTCGCGACCGGCACGTCCAGCCCGATGCCGACCGCGATCGCGGCCGTGGCATTCAGCACGTTGTGCGCGCCCGGGACGTGGAGGTGGAAGTCGCCCAGCGACCTTCCGCCATACGACACCTGGAAGCTCGACATCGGCTTGCCCGCGCCGCCGGCGCAGCTCACGGCCACGATCAGGAAGTCGGAGCCGGCGCGTGCGCCGTAGGTCACGATGCGGCGATCGACGCGCGGCAGCAAGGCGCGCAGCGCGTCATCGTCGTTGCAGGCGACGACCAAGCCGTAGAACGGCACGCGGTCCATGAACTCGATGAAGGTGCGCTCCACGTCGGCCATGTCGCGGTAGCAGTCCATGTGCTCGCGGTCCACGTTGGTGACCACGCTGAGGATGGGCGAGAGCTTGAGGAACGAGCGGTCGCTCTCGTCCGCCTCGGCGACCAGGTACTGCGACTTGCCGAGGCGCGCGTTGGAGCCCATGGCCTCGACGCGCCCGCCCACGATGACCGTGGGGTCGAGGCCCCCGGCGGCGAGGACCTGCGCGACCATCGACGTCGTGGTCGTCTTGCCGTGCATTCCGGCGACAGCGATACCGTACTTCAGCCGCATCAGCTCCGCCAGCATCTCCGCGCGCTGGATGACCGGCAGCTTGCGGCGGCGCGCTTCGGCGACTTCCGGGTTGTCGCGCGCGATGGCGGAGCTGGTGACGAGGACCTCGGGGTCAGCGGCGGCAAGGTTCTCGGCGCGATGCCCTTCGAAGATGATGGCGCCCAGGTTGGCGAGACGCTGCGTGACCGGCGAGGCCTTCAGGTCGGAGCCGGAGACCTTCCAGCCGAGGTTCAACAGGACCTCGGCGATGCCGCTCATGCCGATGCCACCGACGCCGACGAAGTGGATCCGCTGGATGCGCGCGAACATCAGTGCGCCGCCGCCTTGCGGGAATCGTTCTGGGATTCCGACGCGACGCCGGCGAGCCGCGCCGCGATCGCGGCGATCACGCCGGCGGCGTTGGCACGCGCCATCGCTTTGGCGGCCGTGCCCATGCGCTGGCGAGCGGGTGCGTCGTTCAGCAGCGCGGCGACTGCTTCGACGAAGCGCGCGCTGGTCAGCTCCGCTTCAGGGATCAGCAACGCTGCGCCGCGCGCAGCCAGCGCTTCGGCATTGCGGCGCTGGTGGTCGTCGGCCGCGCGCGGGAACGGGACGAAGATGGCGGGCTTGCCTGCCGCGGTCACCTCCGCCACGGTGCTCGCGCCCGAGCGGCACACGAGGAGGTCGGCGCGCGCGAACGCGCCCGGCATGTCGTCGATGAATGGGGAAACCTCTGCTGCCACGGGAGCCCGCAGATACGCCGCTTGCGCGGAATTATAGTCGCGCTCGCCGGTCTGGTGGACGATGTGCACCCCTCGCACGCGTCCGGCGAGCTCGGGCAGCGACTCGATCACGACCTTGTTGATCGCGGCCGCGCCCTGGCTGCCGCCGAACACCAGCAGCGTCGGATGCACCCCGGCCGGACGTTCCGGCAGGTCGAAGAATGCGTGGCGTACCGGCACGCCGGTCACGACGAACCGCCGAAAGTATTCGCCGGTCTCTTCGAAGTGGACGACCGCGGTCGTCACCAGCGGCGCGACTGCGCGATTCGCCAGTCCCGGGACCACGTTAGGCTCGAAGGCGACCGTGGGGATGGAGCTGAGCGAGGCGGCGAGCATGGCGGGGCCGCTGGCGTAGCCGCCGACGCCGATGACCACGTGCGGCCTGAACTCCTGCAGCACTTGCCACGAACGCGCGATGGCCCGCGGCAGCGCAGCGAGCGTCTGGAGGCGCGTGGCGAGCGAGACGTTCTTCAGCCCGCCGACCTCGATGAGCTCCAGCGGAAAGCCGGCCTGCGGGACCAGCCGCGTCTCGATGCCGCGCGCGGTGCCGATGAACGCGACTTCCGCGCCGTAGCGCGCGCGCAGCTCGTGCGCGATGGCGAGCGCAGGGATGACGTGTCCGCCGGTTCCGCCGCCGGCCAGGATGGCTCTCATGGGTTCAGTCCGTCTGCTGCGTGATGTTCAGCAGCACGCCGACGCTGGCCAGTGTAACGAACAGCGCCGAACCGCCGTAGGAAATGAAGGGCAGCGGGATGCCCTTGGTGGGCAGCAGGCCGAGCACCACGCTGATGTTGAACAGCGCCTGCACCACGACCATCGCGGTGATGCCGGTCGCGAGGTAGCGCGCGAAGACGTCGTTGGTCGCGAGCGCCGTGCGCATCCCGCGGTAGAGGAAAATCGCGAACAGCGCGACCACGATCAACGCCCCCGCCAATCCGAACTCTTCCGAGAGCACCGCGTAAATGAAGTCGGTGTGCGGCTCCGGCAGGTAGAAGAGCTTCTGCTTCCCTTCCATCAGGCCGAGCCCGGTGATGCCGCCGGTGCCGACCGCGATGAGCGACTGGATCATGTGGAAGCCCTTGCCTTGCGGGTCGGCGTAGGGATCGAGGAAGGCCATGATGCGGTCATAGCGCCACTGCACCCGGAAGATGAGGACGTAGAGCACCGGCAGGCAGGCCGCGAATCCGGCGGCGAACCACCGCAGGCGCATGCCCGCGATGTAGAGCACGACCCCGGTGATGAGCGCGCAGACGATGGCGGTGCCGAGGTCCGGCTCCTTCACGATGAGCGCGCACAGGATGAGGGTCGGCAGCACGGCAGGCAACAGCGTGTTGCGCCAGTCGTCCATGGAGCGCGTACGCGTCTCGAGGAACCAGGCGAGGAACAGGATGATGGCGGGCTTGGCAAGCTCCGAAGGCTGCAGGCTGAACCAGCCCCAGCGGATCCAGCGATGCGTGTTGTGCGCGCGGTCGACGAAGAAGACCGCGATCAGCAGCAGCGTCGTGACGCCGACCAGGCCGAAGACGAACGCCGGGTGTTTGTACCTGCGGTAGTCCACGCGCATGGTGAGGAACATCGCGGCGAAGCCGAGCAGCGCCATCACGCCCTGGCGCAGCAGGAAGGCGTACGCCGAGCCGTAACGCTCGCTCGCCATCACGGCCGACGCGCTGAACACCATGATCAGCCCGATGAACACCAGCAGCAGCGTGACGATGAACAGCGTCTTGTCGACACTGACGCGCTTCGCCATCAGGCCGCGCCTCCCACCGGCGTCTTGCGGGCGGAGAGCGCGCGGACCAGTTCCTTGAAGGCACGGCCGCGGTGCTCGTAGGAGGTGAACTGGTCGAAGCTGGCGCAGGCGGGCGCGAGCAGCACGACCTCGCCGGCGAGAGCAGCCTCGTGGGCTTTCTTGACCGCGGTCTCGATGGTCTCGGCCCGCACGGTGGGCGCAGCGCCCGCGGTCTGCTCCTCGATCTTCGCCGCGGCGGCGCCGATGGTGTACACCCGCTTCACGCGCTCTTTCAGCAGCACGTTCAACAGCGAGTAGTCGCTGCCCTTGTCCTTGCCGCCCAGAATGAGGTGGATGCCGCCGGGAAACGATTCCAGCGCCTTGATGGTGGCGTCGACGTTGGTCGCCTTGGAATCGTTGTAGTACTCGACGCCGTTGATGTTGGCGACGAATTCCAGCCGATGCTCGACCGCGCGGAACTCCCGGACGGCGCTCGCGATCTGCTGCGGCTTCGCGCCGGCGAGCATCGCGACGCACACCGCCGCGAGCACGTTCTCCTGGTTGTGCGCGCCCTTGAGCCCGATGGCCGAGGTCGGCATGACTTCGTGCTCACCAGCCGCGTCGCGGTAGAAGATCTTGCCGTCCTTTATATAGGCGCCGGTCTTGACGGCGTCGCGGCGGCTGAAGCCGCGGACCTGCGCTTTGACGCGCTGCGCCAGCGAGACGCACGTCGCGTCGTCCATGTTCAGGACCGCGAAGTCCCCGTCGCCCTGGTTCTCGAAGATGCGCGCCTTCGCCGCGACGTATCCCTCGAACGTCCGGTGGCGGTCGAGGTGGTCGGGCGTGATATTCAGGATGACGGCGACCCTCGGATGGAAGGTTTCGATGGTCTCGAGCTGGAAGCTGGAGATCTCGAGCACGTTCCACGTCTGGGGCGTCGAGGTGGGGATCATCTCGATGACCGGCTTGCCGATGTTGCCGCCGACCTGCGCCTTGAGCCCGCTCTTGGCGAGGATCTCGCCCGCGAGCGCCGTCGTGGTGGTCTTGCCGTTCGAGCCCGTGATTGCGACGATGGGCCCCTTCAGGAAGCGCGCGGCCAGTTCGACCTCGCCGATGACCTGGATGCCATGTGTCCGCGCCTGCTGAAGGTGGGGCTCGTCATAGGGCACGCCGGGCGAGACGACGATGAGGTCCTGGTCGCGGAAGGTGCGTTCGCCGTGGCGGCCGGCCTCGACCACGATGCCGCGGTCGAGCAGCGCGGGAATGAGCTCGCGCAGCTGGTCCTCGGTCTTGGCGTCGGAAACAGTGACGCGCGCGCCGTGCTCCTGCAGGAAAAACGCCGCGGCCACGCCGGACTTGCCCAGTCCGACGACCAGCACGCGTTTCCCGCTCCATTCCATCTCTGCGGCCATTCTGACACGGTTCCCTGTGGACGCTAGCGCAACTTCAGCGTCGTGAGAGCAAAGAGTGCAAACACCAGCGACGCGATCCAGAAGCGCACGATGATCTTCGACTCCGACCAGCCCATCAGCTCGAAGTGGTGATGCAGCGGCGCCATCTTGAAGATGCGCTTCTTGCGCAGCTTGTAGGAGCCGACCTGCAGGATCACGGAGAGCGCCTCGATGACGAAGATGCCGCCGATGAACGGCAGCAGCAGCTCCTGCTTGATGATGACGGCGACGATGCCGATGGCGCCGCCGAGCGCGAGCGAGCCTACGTCGCCCATGAAGATCTCCGCCGGGTGCGCGTTGTACCAGAGGAAGCCGATGGCCGCTCCGACCATCGCGCCGCAGAAGATGCTGAGCTCGCCCACCTGCGGCATGCGCTGCAGCTCGAGATAGTCGGCGAACTGCGCGTGGCCGCTGACGTAGGTGAGCACGGTCAGCGCGCCGGCGGCGATGACCGTGCAGCCGATGGCGAGGCCGTCCAGGCCGTCGGTCAGGTTCACCGCGTTCGACGAGCCTACGATCACGACCGCGACGAAGGCGATGAACGGCAGGAACGCGATCGGCATCAGGTAGGGGTTGTGCTCCAGGCCCGCGAACGCCAGGTCCGGCCGGAAATTCTTGAAGAACGGCACGATGAGGTGCGTGGAGTAGTCGCCGCGCGCCTGCATCAGCACCAGCAGCACCGCGATCACGATGCTGGCGAGGAACTGCAGCATCAGCTTGGTGCGGCCGGTGAGGCCGAGGTTGCGGTGGTGAACGATCTTCAGGTAGTCGTCGGCGAACCCGATGGCCGCGAAGGCGAGCGTGCCCATCACCGCCAGCCACACGAACTTGTTCGTCAGGTCCGCCCACAGGATGGTGGGCACGACGATGGAGATGGTGATGAGGACGCCGCCCATCGTCGGCGTGCCGGCCTTCTTCTGGTGCGCCTTCGGGCCCTCTTCGCGGATGTACTGGCCGATCTGGAACTCACGCAGCTGGCGGATGACCGCCGGCCCGATGATCATCGCCATGAACATGGCGGTGAGCGACGCGAACGCGGTGCGGAAGGTGAGGAAGCGGAAGATGCGGAAAGGCGAAAAGAACGGGTCGAGGTGAAAGATCTTTTCGTAGAGCAGCCAAAAGAGCAAAAGTCGCCGTTCCTTCCGTCCGGTTTTTCCCGTCGCTTACTTCGTGGCCGAAACCTGCGCCTGCCAGCGCTCGAGCGCGCGCTCCAACCGCACGCCGCGTGAGGCCTTGAGCAACACCGCGTCGCCCTGGCGGACCGTCGCCGCCAGCCACTCGCCCGCCTCTTCCGGCGACCCGACGTACTGCGCGGCGAGCAACCCGTTCGCGCGGGCGCCTTCCACGATCTTGCTGGCCGCGCCGCGTACCCCCACCAGCATGTCCATGCGCCGGGCCGCGGCGTGCGCGCCGCACATGAAATGCAGCTCATCGGCCGCGTCGCCCAGTTCGAGCATCTCGCCCGCGACCACGATGCGCCGCTTCGCGGGCAGCGAGGCGAGCGCATCGATCATCGCTTCGAGAGCTTTCGGATTCGAATTGTAGCAGTCGTTGATGACGGTCGCGCCTGCCACTCGCAGCAACTGCCCGCGCTTGTCGGCGGGCTGGAGCGAGGCAAGCGCGCCCGCGATCTCGCGCACGCTCATGCCGCGTTGCATCCCTGCCGCCGCGGCGGCGAGCGCGTTATAGACATTGTGCTTGCCGAGCAGCGGCAGCTCGACCGGATGGCTCTCACCCGCGACCAGATCGAAGGTCGAGCCTTGCTCCCCGCGTTCCCGGACGTTCTCGGCGCGAACATCGGCGCGCCCGTCGACGCCGTAGAGCACGACTTTCCCGTGGAAGTCGCGCCCGAACTGCGAGACGTAGGGGTCGTCGGCATTGAGCACCGCCGTGCCGCCGCGCGGCAGCGACTGGATGAGCTCGTACTTCGCGCACGCGATCTCGCGCACCGAGCTGAAGAAACCCAGGTGCACGGGCGCGACGTTCGTTACCACGCCCAGGTTCGGTTCGGCGATCTTGCACAGCGCGGCGATCTCGCCGGCGTGGTTCATGCCCATCTCGATGACGGCGATCTCGTGTTCCGGTTCCAGGCGCAACAACTGCAGCGGCAGGCCATAGTGGTTGTTGAGATTGCCTTCCGACTTCAGCACGCGAAACTTCGCCGCCAGCACGTGCGCGATGGCTTCCTTGGTCGTGGTCTTGCCGGCGGAACCGGTCACGCCGACCAGCGTCTTGCCCCAGAGCTTGCGGACGGCGAGCGCGAGCCGCTGCAGCGCGGCAAGCGTGTCGTCGACCGAGATGCAGCGGTAAGCCAGTTCGCCGCCGGGGACGCGGTCTTTCCTCACCACAGCCGCCACGGCGCCCGCTTGCAGCGCGGCCTCGACGAAATCGTGGCCGTCGAAGTGCTCACCCTTGATCGCGAAGAAGAGCTCGCCCGGCTTGATGGTGCGCGAGTCGATGGAATAGCCCATCGCGGTGGCATGGCGGTCGAAGTCGCCGGTCGCGCCCAGATACTCGCCGACTTTTTCCAACGCCAGCTTCATCGCTCCACCCTCGCCGCGCCGTGACCGAGCACCTGCAGCGCCGCGCGCGCAACCTGCGCATCGGAGAACGGCTGCGTGCCCGCGCGCGTGATCTGGTAGTCCTCGTGCCCTTTTCCGGCGATGAGCACGATGTCGCCGGGCTTCGCCTCGGCGACGGCGAGCGCGATGGCTTTTCGCCGATCCGGCTCGACCGCATGCCGCGTCCCGGTCGCGGCGAGCCCTGGGAGCGCGTCCTGGATGATGGCCATCGGCTCTTCGCTGCGCGGATTGTCGGAGGTCAGCACCACGAAGTCGCTGCCCTTGCCGGCGGCCTCGCCCATCAGCGGGCGCTTCTTCTTGTCGCGGTCGCCGCCGCAGCCGAACAGCGTGATCACGCGCCCGCGGGCTCCGTTTCGGCTCACGAACTCGCGCGCGACCTGCGTCAGGTTGCGCAGCGCGTCGTCGGTGTGCGCGTAATCCACCACGACGGTGAAGGGCTGGCCCTCATCCACCAACTGGAACCGGCCGGGAACGTTCTGCAGCGCCGCGATGCCCTCGACGATCGCCACGTTCGGCAGTCCGCGCGCCACCCCGGTCGTGATCGCGGCTAGCGCGTTGTAGACGTTCACGCGCCCGATGAGCGGCGTCCAGATCGCGAGCTTTCCCGCGGGCGTCTCCACGTCGAACCGGCTTCCCTTCTCCGTGATCTCGAGCTCCTGCGGGCGGAACTCGCCGGCCTCGATCCCGTAGGTGAAGACCTGGGAGCGCGACTTGGCGAACTGCGCCAGCCTCTGCCCGTACTCGTGGTCGCCGTTGATGACCGAGGTGGTGGGCGGCTCGGTGCCGCAGCCCTCGAACAGGATGCGCTTGGCGGCGAAGTAGTCGTCGAAGTCCTTGTGGTAGTCGAGGTGGTCGCGCGTGAGGTTGGTGAACACCGCGACCTCGAACGGGATGCCGTAGACGCGCTGCAGCGCGAGCGCGTGCGACGAGACTTCCATCACGCCGTCGGTCGCGCCGTTCGCGACCGCTTCCGCAAAGAGCCTTTCGAGCTCGAGCGCTTCCGGCGTCGTGTGCGGCGCGGGAATCTTCTTGCCGGCGACGTGGTATTCGATGGTCCCGACGAGCACGCTCTTGCGCCCCGCGGCGTTGAGGATCGACTCGACGAGATAGGACGTGGTCGTCTTGCCGTTGGTGCCGGTGATGCCGACCAGCTTCAGCCGATTCTCGGGATGCTTGTAGAAGTTCGCGCTGATGCGTGCCAGCGCGCGGCGTCCGTGCGGCACGACCGCCCAGGCCACGCCTTCGCGCGGCTTCTCCTCCGCCGCATCGGTGACGACGGCGATGGCGCCGGCCTTCAACGCCGCGTCGATGTAGCGGTTGCCGTCGGTCGCTTCGCCGCGCATGGCGACGAACAGCCAGCCGGGCTGGACGCGCCGCGAGTCGTAGTCCACACCCTTCACGAACGCGCTGCCGCTTTGGCTGAGGACCTCGGCCCCATCGAGGAGAGAAGCGAACGTCATTGAGCTCGATTCTACCGCGCGAAACGCACGGCGACGTGCGCGCCCGCGGGGATGCGCGTGCCGGCCGCGGGCGCCTGCTCGCGCGCCACGCCGGAGCCGGCCACGTCGATCTCGATGCCGTGCTCCTGCGCCAGCTCGATGACCTGCCGCAGCGGCTTGCCCACGAACGAGGGCACGACCGCGCCGCCTTCGACGTCGACCACGACCGTGCCGCCGGTCACGGGCGGTTGCGGGAGCGCGGGCGCTTCCAGCGGCGGCCGCGCCGGCTCCGCCGCGATCGGCTGGCTCTTCACCAGGCTCGCCGGGCGTACGGCCGCTGTCGCCGCCGGGGCCGGCTGCGACGCGGCGCTCGCGGACGCATCCGCGTCTTCCGGCGCGAGCGTGCCGCCAAAGCGGTCGGGAGAGCTTTCTGCGATCTCTTCATCTTTCACCTGCGCGGCAGCGCGCAACAGCAGGCGCTGCGGATTCCGCACTTCCACGTCGTGCGGCACGTTCAGGTACGACAACACCTGCTGCGTGACGCGCGAGAACACGGGCGCCGCGACCTGGCCGCCTTCATGCAGGCCGGCGGGCGAGTCGAGGATCACCGCCACCACGACCGCCGGGTTGTTCACCGGCGCGAAGCCGGTGAAGCTGGCGACGTGCGCCCAATGCGAATACGTGCCGGTGCGCGGGTCGATCTTCTGCGCCGTCCCGGTCTTGCCGCCTGCCGTGTAGCCGTCGAGCATCGCGCGCCTGCCCGTACCTCTTAGCACGACGCCTTCCATCATCCGGCGCATCTCGACCGAGGTAAGTGGCGAGACGACACGGCGTTGCTCGGGCACCTGGTAGGAGATGCGCTGCAAGGGCTGGCCGGGCCGTGCGGTGGCGGCCACGATGCGTGGCGGGGTGTACACACCGTCGTTCGCGACGGTGGAAGTCATGGCGGCGAGCTGCACCGCGGACACGCCGATCTCCTGCCCCATCGAGATGGCGCCGATGGAGACCTTCGACCAGCGGTTCACCGGCTTGGTGATGCCGCGCGTCTCGCCGGGCAGCTCCACCCCCGTCTGCGACCCGAAGCCGAAGGCGCGGATGTAGCGGTCGAAGCGCTCTTCTCCCAGCCGCAGGCCCAGCTTGATGGCGCCGACGTCGGAGGAGTGCGCCAGAATCTCGCTCACCGTCAGGTTGCCGTACGCCTTGTGGTCGCGGATGCGGACGCCCGCGATGTAGATGGCGCCGTTCTGGCAGTCGATGACCTCGTCGGGGTTGGTGATCTTCTCTTCCAGCGCCGCCGCGATGGTGACGAGCTTGAACGTGGAGCCGGGCTCGTAGACGTCGCTCACCGCGCGGTTCTTCATCTGCTCGGGCGAGACGTTGCGGAAGGCGTTGGGATTGAACGTGGGGCGGCTGGCGAGCGCGAGGATCTCGCCGGTGCGCGGGTTCTGCACGATGATGGTGCCGGCCTGCGAGCGGGTCTCCGCCATCGCGCGCTCCAGCTCGCGCTCCGCGATGTACTGCACCTTCTCGTCGATCGTCAGCACGATGCTCTCGCCCGGCACCGGCTGGCGCTCGACCGAGCCGAACCAGCGGCGCTTCGCGTCCATGGTGATGAGCATGCGGCCCGGCTTGCCGGTGAGCCGCTCGTCGAACTCGCGCTCGACGCCGCTCAGGCCTTCGTCATCCAGGCCGACGTACCCCAACACCTGCGCCGCGAGCTCGTTCTTCGGGTAGTAGCGCTTCGATTCTTTCTGGAAGTAGACGCCGCGCAGGTTGAGCGCGCGGACGCGCGCGCTCTTCTCCGGCTCGACCTTCCGCGCGATCCAGGCGAAGGCGCGCGAGCCGCGCAGGCGCGCCAGGATCTCGTCGCGGTCGCTGCCCAGCACTTGCGCGAGCACGCTGGCGGCAGATTCCTGGTCAGGGACCTCCGACGGCACGGCGAAGATGGAGTCCACGCTGACCGACATGGCCAGCTCCTTGCCGTTGCGGTCGTAGATGACGCCGCGCGAGGGCGAGACCTCGATGGAGCGCTGCTGCTGCCGCTGCGCTTGCTTGGCGAAATCGCCGTAGTGGAAGACCTGGAGGTAGACCAGACGGCAGCCGATGGCCAGGACCCAGAAACAAAGCAGCCCACCCAGGATGTACAGCCGTTGGCGCGCGTCGGTGCGGAGTGTCTTCTCTGCCATTTCCAAAAGAACCACATGGCGGTCACCGCCGAGCGGGACCGCCATGCTTTACCGGTCGTGAACTTTGGTTGAAGTCGACAAACCGGAACCCTTAACCACCAACCGACTTCGAACTATTGCGTCGAAGGCACGACGACTGCCTGCGAGACTTGTGCCAGGACCGCGCCGCCGCTGTCCGGGTTGGGCGCGTCGAGCTGCACCACCTGCCCGGGCTGCGGCTGGATCATGCCCATGCCGCGCGCCAGCGCGTCGATGCGCTGCGGGTCGCGCAGCGAGGCCTCTTCGAGCCGCAGCGCGCGATTCATCTCCACCAGCCGGTCGCGCTCGCCCTTCATCGCCTGGATGCGGTAGCCGTACTCGATCGCCGAGTAGTGCTGCCACATGTAGCCGAGCGCGAGCACGAACAGCAGCGCGCACGCCATGGTGAACTGCATCATCTCGCGATTGCGCTCGGTGTCGGCGACCTTCACCAGCCGCGAGTTGTCGATCGCCTTCACGAAGTGGATCTCGGGCGTCGCGCCGCGCCATGCGGCCGTCTGCGCCACGATGCGTCCCTGGTTGTGTGCTACCGATGCCGTTGCCATTAGGCGACTCCGAGCAGTTCTTCGATGACGCTGCTGTGGTTGACTGGATAGGTGGACGGCTCGTACCACGCCGCCACCGCTGGCTCGGAGCTCCCGAGGCCCGTCCCGGCGTGCGCTTCCGCCTTCTGCACGCTGCCGATCAGGTCCTCGATCATTCGTCCCGTGTACTGCGTGTCTCGGTACATCTTTCCCCTTCGGCCCGGGGGAGTTGGGCCGGTGCTGCTGAACTTTTTCCGGGGCGGCGTTGTAAGTGGAAGGATTCGGAGGAATTTCTTTTCGCCCTAGTAGAGGTAGGCAACGCCGCCCCGGACTCTCACTGCGCTCAGCGCCTCTACTCGCCCGCAGCTTTAAACTTTTTCGACGGCGCGCAGCTTCGCGCTGCGCGACCGTGGATTGCGATCGACCTCCTCGTCACCCGCCGTGACCACTTTCTTGGTCAGCAGCTGGTAGAACCCTTGCCTGGCGCCGTCCCGGAACGCGTCTTTCACGATCCGGTCCTCGAGCGAGTGGAAGCTGATCACCACCAGCCTGCCACCCGCTTGCAACGCCCGGGGCGCGCCGTCGTCACGCAGCAGCGCCCGCAAGTCCTCCAGCTCCCGATTCACGTAGATCCGGATCGCTTGAAAGGTTCGAGTCGCGGGATGAATCTTTTCTCCGGAATACATTGACCGACTCGCGGCCGATATAACTTGTGCTAGATGAGCGGTAGTTCGTATCGGCCGCGAGCGGACAATGGCTCTGGCGATTCTCCGCGACCTCCTTTCCTCACCGAATTCGTAAATCAGATCGGCGAGATCGCTCTCGTCGAGCTGGTTTACCACTTGTTCGGCGGTGCGCTCGGAATGCGGGTCCATCCGCATGTCGAGCGGCCCTTCCGCCTGAAAGCTGAATCCGCGCGCCGCGTCGCCGAGCTGCAGCGAGCTCAGCCCGATGTCGGCCAGGATGCCGTCCACCGTTCCCGGTGGCGCCGTCCGGCCGACTTCGGCGAAGCTGCGGTGCAGCAAGGTCACCTCCGGCCAGTCGCCGGCGAGTTCCGCCGGAGGACTGGTCAGGCGCCTGCGCGCCAGTTCCAGCGCATGCGTGTCCTTATCGAAGCCAATCAAACGACCCTGTGCGCCCAGGCGTCTTGCGATTTCGTAGGAGTGCCCGCCTAAGCCCAAGGTCGCGTCGATATAGGTGCCGCCGCGCCGGACTGCCAAAAAGTCGATCGCTTCTTTTGAAAGAACCGGAACATGGCTGACTTCCCCACCGCCATGTCTGCCCCGAGGGGCATTTTCTGTATCCCCAAACTCTTCCGCCGCCACTAGATGCCCAGTTCGTCGAGAGTCTTTTCATCCTCAGCCGTGAACGGGTTCTCTACGAGCTCCTTGCGGTACGACTCCATGTTCCGCACGGCCAGGTGCGTCAGGTTCCCCAGCACCGCCACCTCGCCCTTCAGTTGCGCCGACTCGCGCAGCATCGAGGGCAGAAGCACGCGGCCCTGGTTGTCCATCTCCACCGCCTGGCCGTAGTAGTTGGTGCGGTCCAAAAACTTTTTCTTCGTCGGGTTGAAGCTGGAGAGGCGCGACAGTTTCTCCTCGATGCGCTGCCATTCCTCCATCGGGTAGATCAACGCACGCTCGCCATCCACGCTGGTGATGTAGAACGCGTTGGCATACTTCTCGTCGATCAGGCGCTTGAATTCCGCCGGGACCTTGAGCCGTCCCTTTTCGTCGACGCGCGTTGGATGGTTGCCGCGAAACATACTTGTTTCCCCGACTCTTCGGGGTGTTCAATCGGCTATGCCGGGCGGCCAGTACTGCGATTCCGGCCAAAGCAGTCAGTAACTCGTTGGCATTGGGCTCTTTCGCGTCGTTTTTCGGGTCGTCGTTATGCATGTACCCGTTGGTCGACCGGTTCCCCGTGCCCCTGAAATCAACTGCCTGCTTACCACTTTCTACCACTTTGGACCACATCCTACGCGCAAATGGTTGTGTGTCAACAACAAAGTTGCAGGTCTTGGTTGTGGAAAAGGTACTAGCACCAGGGATGGTGCAGCCCTCCGGAAAAAGCGCGAGGCCTCGCGCTTCGCTGCCGATGAACCACTAGGGATTGCGTTTATCGCGGTGATGCGGGCCGTGGAGCCGCTCTATGTTGTGGATTTCCCGAACGGGTCTTCCAGGCTCGGGCTCTGCGGCGTGAACAGTTCCGCGCCCGACTCGGTGATGTGCATGTCGTCCTCGAGCCGCACACCGAACTCGCCGCGCAGGTAGATGCCGGGCTCGTCCGAGAAGCACATGCCGGGCGCGAGCTTGAGCTGGTTGCCGCGGACCAGGTACGGCCACTCGTGCACGTCCATGCCGATGCCGTGGCCCACGCGGTGCGTGAAGCGGTTGTAATCCGGCCCGTGGCCGGCGTCGGTGATCACCTTGCGCGCGGCCGCGTCGACCGCCTCGCACGGCACGCCCGGCTTGGCCGCCGCCAGCGCCGCCGACTGCGCGCGGTGCTCCACCTCGAACACCTGCTTCATCTTGTCCGTCGGCTTGCCGAGCACGAAGGTGCGGCTGATGTCCGACGAGTAGCCTTCGACCTTGCAGCCGCCGTCCACCAGCAGGATCTCGCCTTCCTTGATGACCTGCGGCTTCACCGAGCCGTGGGGCAGCGCGGAGAACTCGCCCACCTGGACGCCGGCGCCGCCGTCGAATCCCTGCTGTTCATGCGCCTGCTCGACGAAGCGCGCAAAATCGCGCTGCGTCATGCCCGGCTTGGTGGATTCATACGCCGCCTGGTACGCGGCCAGCGTGACCTCGTTCGCCAGCTGCATCAACGCCAGCTCGTGCGCGCTCTTGATCATGCGGCAACCCGCGGTGACCGCCGTGGCGCTCGCCAGCTGGAGCGCCGGCGCGGCCTTCCCCACACCCTCGCTGTAAACCCAGTAGACCGTCTCCTCGATGCCGAGCTTGCCGCCCGCAATGCCGCGCGCCTTCAGGCCCTCGGCCACGCGCTGGTAGGGACTTTCGTCCTCCTGCCAAAGCCGCATCTCCGGATCCTTGGAGCCGAGCCCCGCCTCCACTTGCTCCATCGCGCGATCGTGCTCGAACGCCGGGCAGACGAAGAACGGCTTCCCTTTCGCCGGCACGACCATCGCGAACAGGCGCTCGCTCAGCCACCACGAGATCCCGGAGAAGTATCGCAGCGAGGTCCCGCCGCAGAGGAAGAGGGCGTCGAGCTTGTTCGCGGCCATCAGCTCTCGCGCGCGCTCGAGGCGCTGCTCGCGCTCCTCCTTGGTGATGGGCTTGGCCTCCGCCTTGCGCGACTTCAGCCGCGCGATCGGCTCAGGGAGCGGCGGCTTCTGCTCTTCGGCGGCTGCGAACGGCGGCACCAGCGCGGCGGCGGCCGCTACTCCCGCGCCCTGCAGAAAACCTCGGCGAGTCGGTTTCATCTCGGACTCCTCGGAAGGACCGACGAATGTACCACCAGCGTCGCCAAACCTCGAAAAGCGCAGAGTTTCCCGCCAAACTCTACGTTTTTGAACACCTTCAGGATTTCCTTGACGGCATGTTTTGAACGCGTTTAACATTTGAACATGTTCAGGGCGTGGTTCAGCCCGGGCAGGCCCCGCAACACCAGGAGGCTCTATGCAGGCAGTCGCAGCAAGCAATCAGTTCGTCGTCTGGTCGTACGTCTTCTACACCCTCATCTCGGTCGCGCTCACCGTCTGGGTGGCGCGCACTCTCTACCAGAACGGGATCCTCTTCCTGGTCGACGCCTTCGGCGGCAACGAGCGCCTGGCGAACTCGGTCAATCACCTGCTGGTCGTCGGCTTCTACCTCATCAACATCGGCTACGTCACGCTCGCGCTGAAGTACGGCGACAAGCCCAGCACGCTCCAGCAGTCCATCGAGTTCCTGAGCACGAAGGTCGGCCTGGTCCTGCTGGTGCTGGGCGCCATGCACTTCCTCAACCTGCGCGTGTTCTCGAACATGCGAAAGCGCGCGCTGCTGCGCGGCGAGCGTCCGCCCGTCGCGCCCAACGAATTCCTCGGCTCCGCGCCGCCAGGAGCGCGCTGAGCGCCGCGACACCGAAAGGAGGCTGACCATGAAGAAACTGACCGTTCTCTACGACTACCACTGCGGGCTCTGCGTGCGCGCGCGCCGGTGGCTGGAGGCGCAGCCCAAGTTCCTGCCCCTGGAGTTCGTCGCGGCAGGCTCGGACCACGCGCGCTACCTCTTCCCTGACTTGCCGAAGGAGGTCAACGAGCTGGTCGTCGTCGGGGACGACGGCTCGCTCTACAGGAACGATCGCGCGTGGATCCTGTGCCTGTGGGCGCTGGTCGACTACCGCGAGTGGGCGGACCGCCTGGCGACGCCCAGGCTGCTGCCGCTGGCGCGGACCGCGTTCCAGCTCATCTCGGAGAACCGCATCCTGATCTCGCGGCTCTTCCGCCTGCACACCGACGAGGGCGTGGCGCACGAGCTCGCGCGCTACGGCGCGGCGGCGTGTGCGGTCCCCGCAGCGCCGCCGCCTCCGCCGAAGCCGCAGTCGCTGGGCGCGGCGGCGCTCAAGCCGGCCCTGGCCGGCGTCCCCAACAACTTACTCAAAGACTGGCTGGAGTGACTTATGCGCGACTACTACACCTTCATCACCGAACAATGGATCCCGGCAGAGCTGGATGACGTCTTCGCCTTCTTCTCCGACGTCGAGAACCTGCGGCGCATCGAGCCGGAGGCGATGCGCGTGCGCGTCGAGCAGAAGCGACTGGTCGCGCCGGCCGATGTGCCGCAGCGCTTCCGGCGGCGTGCCGAATCGTTCCTGGGCGCCGGCTCGCAGGTCGTGCTGTCCTACGCGCCGCTGGCGTGGTTCCCGCTGTGGCGACGTCGGCACCGCGCCTACATCACGCGCTATCGCTGGGGACACCACTTCACCGACGAGCACAACTCGTGGCTGATGAGCTGGCGACACAAGCATGAGTTCCTCGCGCTCGAGCGCGAGGGCCGGCGCGGCACGCTGGTGCGCGACATCGTGCGCTACCGGCTGCGCCCGGGCCTGCTCGGCCGCCTGGCGCACGGCCTGTTCGCGCGGCGGCTGGTGCGCGAGGCCTTCAGCTACCGCCACCGCGCGCTCACGCAGATCGCGAGCGCGGGCGCGCTGCTCGGCCAGGGCTTCCTCCCGCGCGTCGTGCCGGCGTAGACAACGAAAGGGGCGGGCCGCTTGGATAGAATCAAGCGCCCGCACCATGTCGCTCGCACTCACCCTCGCCGGCTCGCTCGCGCTCGCCGCGTGGCTCTATCTCTTTTTCCTGCGTGGATGGTTCTGGCGCTTCTTCTTCCTGCCGCTTGCCGCGCCCGGAACGCCGCCCCGCGTCGTCGCCATCATCCCGGCGCGGAACGAAGCCGAGCACATCTATGACGCGGTGAAGTCGGTCCTCACGCAACAAGGTGTCGCGCTGCTGCAATCGATCGTCGTCGACGACGGCTCGACCGACGACACCGCTGCCGTCGCCCGGCGCGCCGCTGTGAGTTGCGGCGAGGCCAATCGTCTCATGATCGTGCAGGGCAAGCCGCTCCCGGCTGGCTGGGCGGGAAAAGTCTGGGCGATGCAGCAGGGCGCCGAAGCGGCGCAGCGCTTCGGCGCCGATTTCTTCTTCTTCACCGACGCCGACATCGCGCACGGCGAGCGCTCCCTGGGCGCGCTCGCCGCGCAAGCCCACCGCGGCTGCGACATGGTCTCCGCCATGGTCGAGCTGCGCTGCGCGAGCTCCGTTGAGAAGCTGCTCATCCCGGCGTTCGTCTACTTCTTCTTCCAGCTTTATCCGCCGAAGTGGATCGCGGACCCGACCCGCCGCACCGCCGGCGCAGCCGGCGGTGCGATCCTCATCCGGCCGGCCGCACTCGAGCAGGCCGGCGGGCTCGCCGCCATCCGCGGCGAGCTCATCGACGACTGCGCGCTCGCCGCCCGGGTGAAAGCCGCCGGCGGCCGCCTCTGGCTCGGCCCGACCAGCGAATCCCGCAGCCTGCGAGGCTACGGCTCGTTCGCCGGCGTCGGAGCGATGATCTCGCGCAGCGCCTTCAACCAGCTCCGCCACTCGGCCGCGCTGCTGCTCGCAACCATCGTCGGGATGGTCCTGATCTACCTCGCACCCATCGCGTTGTTGTTCTCGCGGCAGCCGGTCGCGACCGCGCTCGGCGCCGTCGCGACCCTGCTGATGCTGGTCGGCTACATCCCCACGCTGCGCGCCTACCGCCGCAACCCGCTCTGGGCGCTCACGCTGCCAGCGGCGGCGGTCTTCTACATGGGCGCGACCATCCACTCGGCGTTGCGCTACTGGTCCGGCAGGGGCGGCGAGTGGAAGGGCCGCGCGCAAGACGCGCGCCAATAGAACGGGCGCGGCCTGAGCCGCGCCCGGGTTCCCTACCACAGGGAACCTACTACTTCGCCGAGCGGGCGAAGTAGATATCGCGTTCCACGGCCGCGGTCGTGAGGCTGGGATCCCCCAGCACGAGCACGCGCCGCGTCCAGATCACGCCCAACGTGCCGTCGGGCAGGAAGCCGCTTCCCATGTAATCGCCCGGCGCTTCGGCCGTGGCTTCCGCCACCGGGTGCGCCTCGTCGAGCGAAGTCAGGCTCAGCCGCTGATTCGGCTTGAAGACGGCGCCATAGACGCGCCAGGGCTGCGAGTTGTCGGGCCGGTAGTACACGCCGACGCCCAGGTTCGAGCCGTCCTGCGAGATCGAAAGCCACGCGTAGCGGTAGCGTCCCGGCTTCCAGGTGATGTCTTTGCCCTTCCACGTCTTGCCCTGATCTTTCGAGGTATAGAGCATCACGCGATTGGAATCGGGGTCGCAGACGGTGGCGCCGGTGATGTCGGTGAAGCACTCCATCTGGTGCGCGTCCACGTAGATCGCATAGACGGTGCCGTCGGGCGCGACCTCCACGCTCGGCCAACTGAAGGTGGAATCGAGCGCCTTGTACGAGCCGATGACGTAGCGCTTCCACGTCTGACCGTCGTCGAGCGAGACGTAGGAATACAGCGTGCCCTTGGGGTTCATGGGCGAGAACACGTCGTCGGAGCCGCCGTCGTTGCCGCACACCGCGTACACCGTGTGCTGGCCGGCGCGATGATCGCTCGCCGGGCGGCACCAGCCCGAGTCCGGAAGCGTGCAGCCGAGCGGATCGAAGGTGTTGCCGCCATCGAGCGACTTGTAGACCGTGTAGCGGCCCGGGCCGCAGCCCACGCCCTGCGTTCCCAGCGGATAGGTGACCTTGTCGCCTTCGTTGCCGAAGTAGAAGACGTGGCCGTCCCCATGCGCGGTGATCCACGGCCGGTCGTCGACGAGTTGCACCGCGGGCAGCAGCTGCCGCGTCATCTCGAGCGTCACGTCGCCCAGACCGTTCACCTTCCAGCGCGTGATGCTGTCGTCGGCCACGTTGGTATCGACGAAGTAGAGGTGATTGGCGTCGTCGAGCGCGGTATCGCCCTCGTCCCCGAACTCGTGCTGCTCCAGGCTGAGCGCGGTCAGGCCGGCGATGTCGGGCCAGGTCTGGCCGCCGTCGCTCGAATGCCACATCCACGACATGCTGCGCGTGGAAGTGGGCGAGTTCACGTCAGGCGCGATCACCAGCTGCCAGTTCTCCTTGTGCGCGGTCGCGAAGAGGTTGCCGAAGTGGTCGGCGCTGAAGCTGGGCTCGTAGCCGAAGCCGCCCGCCGGCGTGACTTTGACGGGCGGACCGAATGGGGTGGTGCCTTGGGCGAAAGCGATGGACGCACAGAGCAGGAGCAGGAGAGGGAGCGTCCGGCGGAGGGCGGAGTCGACACGCATGCGTAACCTCCTGAAATGGTGGGACAAGAGTGGCCGTCGGAAAGTAGTAGGACTACTTACCTGGACTGAGTAGATGTTCCCTCCCGCCGCTTGAGTTGCCGGTCCTGGCATTTAGAATGACGCGCTCCTCTCCCTGGAAGGGACAGCTCCCATGCGCAAGCCAGTATTGCTGTTCGCTGCCGTCTTGGTCCTCGCCAACATTGCGACCGCGCAGTCGTCGTTGCAGAACGCCTTCCTCGGCCGCGAGGTCGAGGTGAAGATCGACATGCCCGGGACGCAGCAGGGCGTGGACCTGAACTTCTCCAGCGGCCAGCCGCTCGACTGGCGGCAGTACTCGCAGCGCATCAAGGGCTTTGGCGTCGCCATCCGCAAGGGAGACACGCCCACCGTCACCGCCGTCGTCGTCAAGAAGGACCGCATCGAGTTCCAGCTTGATGGCGGCGGCTACGGCACCTTCTGGGACGACACCTCGGGCGTCTCCGCGCGCATGATCCCGAAGAGCAATTACGAGCGGCAGCTCGAGAGCGACATCGACCGCGAATCCGACCCGCGCCGCAAGGACCAGCTGCGGCGCGACCTGGACCGCGAGCGCTCGCGGCGCGAGCGCGAACAGTGGGCGGAAAACTCGCGCGCCCAGATCGCCAACCAGATCAAGCAAAGCGAGATCGCGCAGAAGCGCACGCAGGGCGGCTCGCGCTTCAACCTGCGCTGGAGCGGCCGCATCCCCGAAAGCGAGCTCACGCCCGAGGCCATCATGCAGCGGCTCTCGCCCTGGGTGGATTTCAAGCAGACCAAGGACTCGCGCAACATCTTCGACCAGACGACCCCGGCGCCGCCCGCGCCCGCCAACAGCGCCATCCAGCTACAGCGCGGCATGCGGCGCTCGGCCGTGGAAGCCATGCTTGGCCAGGGCACGCTGCTGGTGGAGAACAAGTCGGGCGACGGCCTCACCTCGAAGGAGTATCGCTATCTCACGCAGGACAACCTGTTCGACGTCACCTACGTGGAAGACGTGCTGGTCCGCTACTCCATCTCATCGCGCTAGCGCATGTGGAGGCGGGCGACTCGCACGCCGCAAGAAAACAGGGCGGGAGCATAAGCTTCCGCCCTTTTCATGGCAGCCCTGGGCCCAAGCGTCCCCGATCAATCTCCTGCGGTAGCGTCTCCGATCGCGATTCGGCGATACGCCAGCACGATGTCCGCCTTGCTGACCATCCCCAGCAGGCGATTCTCTTCCCTGCGCGAGACGACGGGGAAGTTCGCCAGGTGCCGCTCGCGCATCCGTTCCACGACTTCGTGCACCGTCTGGTCCGGGAATGCGGACTGCACTTCCCTGGTGTAGACCGCGGCGACGGCGACTCTGCCGCGTTCCTCCCGCGCGATCTTCGTCACGTCAGCCATGGTGATGATGCCGCACAGCTCGTCGTAGGGATTCAACACGGGCACGGCGAACACCTCGCGGCTGAACATGAGTTCCTGCACCGTCTCGAGCGTGTCCGCGAGGCGCACGGTGGCCGGCTGCGTCATCACCTGGTCCACGCGCACGCCGGAGAGCACCTGCAGCGGCGTCGCGCGCTCGGCCTCGGCGAAGAACTCGGGATACGACGCCATGCCATGCTCGGCCACGTCGAGGCCGCTGAGCTCTTCGTCCTCGCTCACGCGCAGGCCGAACAGCTTCTGCAGCAGCCAGAACAACGCGACCGACGTCAGCAAGCCGTAGGCGATGGCGGTCGCGGTGCCGACGAGCTGCGCGGTGAAGTGCACGGTGTAGCCGTGGAAGCCGTTGGGGATCATCGGCGCCCACAGCCCGGCGGCGAGCCCGCCGAGCAGGCCGGGCGTCATGTGCACCGGGCCAACGCCGCACGGGTCGTCGATATCGAGCTTGCGCTCGATGAACTTCGCGGTCCACGGGATCTGCGCGCCCGCCACGATTCCGAGCGCGATGGCGAACAGCGGGTGCACCAGGTGGACGCTCGAGCAGATGGCCACCGCGCCGGCCAGCCCACCGTTCGGCGTGACGATGGGATCGGGCTTCCCATTCTTCTTCCACGTTCCCGCCATCGAGCCGACGATGCCGCCGGCCATCGCCGCCAGCGTGTTGATGGCGACCAGCGGCAGGTCCTGCGCCACGTTGCCGTATCCCGGCACCGAGCCGAGGTTGAAGCCGAACCAGCAGAACATCAGCAGCATCGCGCCCAGGCCCATCATCGGGACGTCGTGCGCCGTGGCCGGCGTCTTGCGGCGCCCGAGGAACTTCGCGCCCACCAGCCCGACGATCCCGCCGACGGCGTGCACGCCCAGCGAGCCGGCGTAGTCCTGCACGCCCAGCCGCGCCAGCGGACCGTTCCACAGCAGGTAGGCGAAGACCGGGTAGATGACCCCGACGTAGAGCGCGGCGAACAGGAGATACGCCGAGAACTTCATGCGGCCGGAGAAGCACCCGCTGGGAATGGCGCAGGAGACGAGCGCGAACATCAGCGAGACGTAGAACGCGATGGACTGAGCGCCGTCGGAGATGAACGCCCAGGGCGCGTGCCAGCCGTTGGGCATGGCGGCCAGCGGCCACGCGAACTGCTTGATGGCGAAGCCGAACAGCAGGAAGACGATGATGCCGACGCCCATGTGCCCGGTCATCTTCATCATCACGTTGGCGACGTCGCGCGCGCGCACCTGCCCGCCCTCGAGCAGGAAGAAACCGGCTTGCATCAGGAAGATCAGGCTGCCCATGGAAAGCAGCCACAGCCAATAGACGTTCGTCTCCACCCAGTCACCTCCGACCCGGTTAGCGACGCTGCACGGCTGGCCTGTACTGTGTGCCGGAAGTGTGGCGCAGGTGACCAGTGGAAACCCAATCCAAACTTTTTATCGAGCCGATAACGGAAATCGATGGCGGCGGCGCGATCCCCCCACGGCAACTCACCTTTCTGCAATAATCACCGGCTCGCATGGCCGTCGACGAACAGGACTTCCACGAGTTCTACCAGCGCTGGAACACTTCGGTGTACGGCTTCTGCCGCATGTTCCTGGGCGCCGAGGAGCCGGCCGAGCTGGCCACGCAGGAGGCCTTCGTGCAGTACGTGCGCGAGCACGAACCGCTCACCACCGACAAGCTGCCGCGCAAGCTCTTCCGCAACGCCGTCTCCGAATCGCTCAAGCTGGACACGCCCGAGCCGCGCTTCCCCGACACCGACGAACTCGAAGACCTGCTGCCGCTGCTCGCGCCCACCGACCGCGCGGTCTTCATCCTGCGCACCACGCTCGATATCTCCGCCAACGACACCGCCGCCATCCTGCAGCTGCCGGTGGAGCGCGTGAACGAGGGCTGGATGAAGGCGTCGCTTTATCTGCGCGACGTCTGGCTGAAGAAGAAGTAGCGAGCTATCGGCCGCCGAAAGCCTTGGAATGGAACTTGAGCGAGGCCGGCAGGTGCTCGGCGAAGTACGTCCAGTCGTGCGCGCCGGGATAGAGGTGCGCCTCGTGCGGCACCTTGAGCCTGGTCAGCTCCTGGTCGAGCGCGCGCGTGCCGGCGAAGAAGCCGTAGCCATCTTCCGTGCCGCAATCGAAATAGATCTTCATGCCGCGGATGCGCGCGGCATTCGCGCGCGCGAGGGCGAGCGGGCTGTTGCGGTCGTAGAACTTCTCGTCATAGGGCGAGCCGTAGATGGGCGCGAGCACGTCGTTGCGCGCTCCCGTCAGCTCGCGGATGTTCGGCGGCAGCTTGAGAAAGATCGCGGAGCTGTGCCCGCTGGCCGAGCCGAACAGCTGCGGATACTTGAACGCCAGACGCAGCGCGCCGTAGCCGCCCATCGAGATCCCGGTGATGCCCCGTGACCCGCGGCCCGCCTGCACGCGGTACTTCTTTTCGACCGCCGGCAGGAACTCGCGGATGAAGAATTGCTCGTAAGGCTGCCGGCCATCACGCGCGTCCACATAGAAGGTCGCGCCGCCGTTCGGCGTCACAGTGATGAACTCGCTCACCTGCCCGCGCTGCTGCAGGTTCTCGATCATGTTCCAAACGCCGTTCTGGAGCGCCGACTGCTCGTTGTCGAACAGCCCATGCAGGTAATAGAGGATGGGATACCGGCGCTGCTTGTCGGTGTCGTAGCTCGCCGGAAGCAGGACGCAGTAGCGAACGGTCTGCCGCAGGAACTTGCTCTTGACGCTGGCGCACTCGGCGCGCGTCGCCGCGAAGGCCGGAATCGCGGCGCAGAATAGCGCGAGCGCGAGCGCGATTCTCTGGAGCCGAGGGATCATTCGTAGCGCAGCGCCTGCACGGGATCGAGTTTCGCCGCGCGCGCCGCGGGATACAGCCCGGAGATCAGGCTCACCAGCACCGCCATGAAGATGGCGGCGGCCACCAGCCACCACGGCACCAGCCAGAAGTTTTCCGGCGGCAGTTCCTGGCGCGCGAACCACCAGTTGGTGCCGAGGTTGATCACGCGCCCGATGGCCCAGCCGAGCACCACGCCGAGCGCGCCGCCGGCCATGCCCATGGCGGCCGCCTCGGCGAAGAACAGGCTCTGCACGTCGGCGTCGCTGGCGCCGATGGCTTTCATGATGCCGATCTCGCGCCGCCGCTCCAGGATCGCCATCACCAGCGTGTTGATGATGCCGAGCGACGCCACCGCCACCCCGAGCGAGCCGAAGATGATCAGGAACAGGTCGAGCGCGAGGAAGAACCGCCGCATGCCTTTGCTGGCGTCCAGCGCCGACCAGGTGGTGAAGCCCATCTTCTTGATCGCCTCCTGCACCGCCTGCGCGTCCTTCGGATTCTTCACCCGCACCAGCAGGCTGATGTAGCTCGGCTTGCCGCCGCTCGAGACCGCGTCGCGCAGCGTGGAAGGCTGCAGCACATTCATCTTCTCCGCGATGTTCACCGGGATGAAGATGCGGCCGCGCGCGAAGTTCCGCCAGCCGCCGTAGGGTTCCTGCTTCACGATGCCGACGATGGTGAAGGTCCGCTCGCGGCGCAGTACGGAGAAGCCCTGCTCCTGCGCGCCGTCGTCGAGCGCGCTGCGCTCGGCATAACGCAGCGTGAGCTGCTTCCCGAGGGGCGAGCCGTTGGGCGAGATGCGCTTCGCGAAATCCTCCTGCAGCACCGCCTCATCCGCTTCCGGTCCGGAAAAGAACTTGCCCTGCGCGTCGTCGAACGCGTCGCTCTCCTTGGCGGACATCGGCAGGCCCGCGACGGTGGAGAACTGCGAGCGCCCGTCGAACACGGCTTCTGTCTGGAAGCGCATCTCGGGATAGACTTCGACCACGTTGGGCAGCTTCGAGATCGCGGCGCGCGCGGCGCCGTCGAGCGCCCGCGCATTCTCGTTGGACTTGGTCTTCTCCTGACGCCGCTCGTCGCTGTCGAAGCTCATGAAGTCGCGCTTGGAGAACACCGCGACCGTCTCGAAGATGCCGGAGCGGTTCAGGTTGCGGTTCGCCCACGCCTGCAGCCCGATGCCGAGCGAGAGCAGCGCCACCAGCGAGGCCACGCCCACCGCGATGCCCGCGGTCGTCAGCAGATTGCGCAGCTTCGATTCCTTCAGGTTGCGCCCCGCCAGCTCGAGCATGTCGTAAGCCATCATGGCGCCACCTCCTCGGCCTCGGCCGCGGCCACCGGATGCGCCGAAAGCCGGCCGTCGGAGAGGAATATCTGGCGGCTCGCGTAGCGGTCGGCGAGCGCGCGCTCATGCGTGACGAGGACGACGGTCATGCCGTCGCGGTTCAGCCCTTGCACCAGGTTCATGATCTCGGCGCCGGTGTGGCTGTCGAGATTGCCGGTCGGCTCGTCCGCCAGCAATAACGCCGGCCGGTTCACCAGCGCGCGCGCGATGGAGCCGCGCTGCTGCTCGCCTCCGGAAAGCTCGCTCGGGCGGTGCGTCGCGCGGTCGGCCAGCCCCACGCGCTCCAGCGCCTGGCGCACCAGCTCGCCCCGCCGCTTCCGCTCGACCTCGGCGAACCGCATCGGCAGCTCCACGTTCTCCGCCAGCGTCATCGAAGGCACGAGGTTGAACGACTGGAAGATCATCCCGACGGTGTTCCGCCGGTACGCGGCCAGCTCTTTCGAGCTCAGCCGGGCGAGGTCCCGCGCCATCACGGTGATCGAGCCGGAGCTCGGGCGGTCCAGCCCGCCGATCAGGTTCAGAAGGGTCGATTTCCCCGAGCCCGAGCTGCCGAGCAGCGCGACGAACTCGCCCGCGCCGACCTCCAGGCTGACGTTCTCGAGCGCGCGCACCACCGTTTGGCCCATTGGGTAGTGCCGGGAGACATTGCGGACGGCGACGGCTGGGCTGTCTAGGAGCTGAGGCATGTCGTATTTACTGATGTTACTACGTTGGGAACGGCCACAAAGTTTCCCGAGCGGCTCCGCGTTCCGGCGAACTTGGCGCGGGCGACGCGCATCTTTCTAGATATGTCGGCCCCGATGCGCCCATTTCTCGTCTCGCCGCTGCCGCACGCGCGCGGCGCGCAGTGCCCCAACTGCTTCACCTACAACCTGCTCGACCACCTGCCCGACGCCAAGAAGCGCCGCGGCGTCTCCGGGCACTCGTGGGAGATCCAGTGTGCCCTCTGCGGCTCGGAGTTCCGCCTGGGCGACCACGCCTCGCCCGCCGCTGCCGCCTAGCGGAACCTTCCCGCCTCCTCGCCCGTAGTACCCTTCTAAGGACTCCTGCTGTCTAACCAACCCTGGGGAGCTCCGTCTAAATGCTCGAGGACTGCATGCGAAACCTGTGTGTCTTTCTGCTCGCCCTGACCTTCTGCGCGCCGCTGCTGGTGGCGCAACCGCACACCAAGGAACAAGTCGACGCCAACCGCAAGAAGCTCGACGCGCTGCTCAAGGAGCAGTGGGAATACGTGCTGCGCACGAACCCCGAGTTCGCGTCCATCCTGGGCGACAAGCGATACAACGACAAGCTGAGCGACTTCTCCCAGAAGGCCATCGACGAAGACCTGCGCCAGACCAGGGTCTTCCTCGACAAGTTCAACTCCGTCGACACCGAAGGCTTCCCCGAGCAGGAGCAGCTGAACAAGCGCCTGATGGTCCGCGACCTCTCGCGCCAGCTCGACAACGCGCACTTCAAGAACTGGGAGATGCCGGTCAACCAGTTCTTCGGCATCCATCTGGACGCGCCGCAACTCGTGCAGCTGCTGCCCTTCGACACCGTGAAGGATTACGAGGACTACATCGCGCGCCTGAAGCAGTTCCCGCGCGCCTTCGACGAGACGATGGTCCAGATGCGCAACGGCATGCGCGACAAGCTGATGCCTCCGAAGTACCTGCTCGAGAAGATCCCGGCGCAGGTGGAGCGCATCACCAGCCAGAAGCCGGAAGACACGCCCTTCGCCATGCCGCTGAAGAAGTTCCCGGCATCTTTCTCCGACGCCGACAAGCAGCGGCTCTCCGCCGCCGTGCTCGCCGCGATCCAGGACGCGGTGATGCCCACGTACGCCAAGTTCGACCAGTTCGTGAAGGAGCAGTACGCCCCAGCCGGGCGAGCGAATGAAGGCATCTGGTCGCTGCCCGACGGCGACGCGCGCTACCGCGCCCGCATCAAGGACATGACCACTACCGGCATGTCGCCCGAGGAAGTCCACCAGCTCGGCTTGCGGGAAGTGGCGCGCATCGAGGGCGAGATGCTCGAGATCGCGAAGAAACAGGGCTACACCGACCTGAAGAGCTTCAACGCTGCGATCGAGAAGGACCCGAAGCTGCGGCCCACGTCGCGCGAGGACATCCTGAACTACTACCGCCGCTACATCGACCAGATGAACGCCAAGCTGCCGCAACTGTTCGGCCGCATGCCGAAGGCGAAGGTCGAGGTGATGCCGGTCGAGCAGTTCCGCGAGAAGGAAGCTTCCGGCGCCTCCTATAACCAGGGCACGCCCGACGGCTCGCGTCCCGGCCACATCATGGTGAACACCGGCGACTACCAGGACCGCAAGATCATCAGCTTCGAGTCCACGGCGTACCACGAAGGCGTGCCGGGTCACCACATGCAGATCTCGATCGCGCAGGAGCTCCCGACGCTCCCGCCGTTCCGGCAGCAAGCCGGCTACACCGCCTACGTCGAGGGCTGGGCGCTCTACTCCGAGAAGCTTGGCAAGGAAGTCGGCTTCTACCAGAATCCCTATTCGGACTACGGCCGCCTGCAGGACGAGATGCTGCGCGCCATCCGGCTGGTCGTGGACTCAGGCGTCCACTACAAGCACTGGACGCGCCAGCAGGTGGTCGACTACTTCCACGCGCACTCGGCGCAGGACGAGCCCGACATCCAGTCGGAGACCGACCGCTACATCGCGTGGCCCGGCCAGGCGCTGGCCTACAAGGTCGGCGCGCTGAAGATCGCGGCGCTGCGCGAGAAGGCGAGGCAGGAGCTGGGCTCGCAGTTCGACATCCGCGCTTATCACGATGAGGTCCTGGGCGCGGGCGCTCTGCCACTCGACGTCCTCGAAGAACGCATCAATGCCTGGATCCAGCAGCAGAAGCACGCCGCCGGCGCCACGCACGCCAGCCGCTAGTCCGCAGGCAAGAGCAAAGGCGCGGCCGGTCGGGCCGCGCCTTTTGCTTTTTGACAGAGCGCTACTCGCTCGGGAGCTGCTCCTCGGCCGTCCGCCACAGCAGGAACGTGCCGCTCACGGCGCACGCGATGGTGATCGCGATGGCCACGATGCCCAGGTTGCGGGAGAACGCCTCGTAGACCGTGCTGCCGAGCGCGTAGGAGGTTAGGAAGATGGCCAACATCAACTTCGCCGTCATGGGTCCTCTAGGAAGTATGTAGGAAGCTGCTATTCCTACGGACACCGCCCGGCGCTTGCGGGTTCCCGTTACTTCGCGATCTGGCTGCCAAGCTTTTCGAAGGGAACGTTGAGGATGGGGTACTTCTTCCAGTCCTGGTAGTCGAAGTGCCACCACTCCTGCTCGTAGACCTGGAAGCCTTCGCGCTCCATGGCGCGGCGCAGCAGGTCGCGCAGGCGGCGCTGCTCGGCGGTGCCGCCCGGGTAGTCGGCGTAAGAGCGCTCGCTCATCTCGTCGTAGCCGCTCGGCATGGCGACCTCGCGCCCGGTCTTCAGGTCGTAGAGCGACAGGTCGACGGCGCATCCGCGATTGTGGCGGGAGCCCTCGCTCGGGTCGGCGACGAACTCGTGCTTGTCCGCCGGCGTCGCGTCCCAGAACATTTTCGTCACGTACCACGGCCGGTAGCCGTCGTGGATGAGCAGACCGTAGCCCTGCTTCTTCAGTCGGCGATGCGCGCGCACCAGCGCGGCGGCCGCCGGCTTTTGCAGGAACGCGCGCGCCTCCGTGTACATCGGTGTGCTCAAGAAGTTGTTGGCGCTGGCGTAGCGGATGTCGAGCTTGATCGTCGGGTCGAGGTTCACCAGTTCGACCAGCTCCGGCTTGCGCTTCCCTTGCTCCACCGGAGGCTTCGCCGCCAGCGCCTCGGCGCGCAACTGCGCGACCGGCCGCACCGGCATGATGCGAAACGACTGCTCGGAGGGCTCCTGCGCGCCGAGCAGCCCGGCGAACAGCAGGATCAGGAGGGGCAAACGCGGCAGGTGCGGCATCTGACTACTGTACCCCCCGGCTGGTAGGATTTGAGGACCGATGAAGCGACTGTTGGCGCTCGTGCTCTGCCTCCCGCTGCTGGCCGCGGCGAAGAAGCCGGCCCCGCCTGCTCCCGCGGAGTTCAAGTTCGCCATCTCCGGAGATTCGCGCAATTGCGGCGACGTCGTGATGCCCGCCATCGCCGCCGACGCGCGCGAGCAAGGCGTCGCCTTCTATTGGCACCTCGGCGACTTGCGCTGGGGCAGCAAGATCGATGAAGACATCCTGAACGCGAAGGACCGGCAGCCGCCGTCGCTCGAGCAGTATCAGCGCGAGACCGCCTGGCAGGACTTCCAACAGCACCAGCTCAGGGCGTGGGGCGATACTCCCGTCTTCCTCGGCATCGGCAACCACGAACTGTACGGCGGCAACACGCGCGCCGACTTCCTGGCTGCTTTCCGCCCCTACGTGAACCAGCCCGCCGTCGAGGCGCTGCGCCGGAACGAAGAGCCGGAGACGCGCGAACCGAGGACGTACTTCCATTGGATCGAGCGCGGCCTCGACCTGATCTACCTCGACAACGCCAGCCGCGACCAGTTCGACGCCGCGCAGATGGCGTGGTTCGAGGGCGTGCTGCAGCGCGCCGCGGCGAATCCCGAGGTCAAGGCCGTGGTCGTCGGGTCGCATGCGGCCCTGCCGCATTCGTTCGGCAGGGACCACGCCATGGACGACTGGGAGCTTGGCCTGACGAGCGGCGAGCGCGTCTACCGCATGCTGCTCGAGTTCAAGCAGAAGACCGGCAAGCCGGTCACGGTCTTCGCCAGCCATCAGCACTTCTATATGCCCAACGCCTTCGACACGCCCTTCTGGAAGCAGAATGGCGGCGTGCTTCCGGGGTACATCGTCGGGTCCGGCGGAGCGCATCGCTACGCGCTGCCGCCCGACGCGCCTTCCGGCTCGAAGACCGATGTCTACGGCTACCTGCTCGTCACCGCCGAAGCCTCCGGCGCGCTGGAGCTCGAATATCGCGAGGTGAAGGAAGGGGACGTGCCGCCGGAGGTGGCGGCGCGCTACGCGCCGGCATTCGTTCACTGGTGCTTTGCCGGGAACTCCGACTCGGCGGCCAAGAAGAAGAAGTAGCTAGGCCTTCGCCTGCCGCGAGCGATGGTCCTGGACGAGCGCGGCGACTTTGGCCAGCAGCTCACGCGCTTCCGCGCGCGCGCCGTCGGGCAGCTCTTCGTGCAGCGAGTGCAGCATCTCGGTCGCGCGCTGCAGCCGGGCCGTCTGCAACGCGTAGTTCATGCCGGCGCCGCGGTAGCGGTCGGCCGCTTCGATGTAGGCCCACAGGAAGCGCCGCATCCCATCGACCGCGATCTTGAACTCGGTGACCAGCCGCGTGCTGTTGGCGCCGTCGAGCAGGCGGAGCTTCTCGCTGTCGGCGTCGTCCACGGCGGTCCACATCAGGTCCTGTTCCAGCTTGCGCAGCTCCTCGGTGACCAGCGCGATCCTGCGGTTCACGTCGTCCATGAGCGAACTTTTACCAGAGGCGCGGCGCCCTGCCCTCGTTTTCTTTGTCCTTGTCCGGAAATCGGAACAGCCCCTATTGCACCATGGAAAGCGCGTGGCAGACCCTCTGGATGAGGATCTTCTCGTGGTCGCTGAGCACGCTGAACTCCACGCCGTAGCGGAAGCCGGCGCGGTTGCGGATCACCCCGCGCAGTCCCACTTTCTCGCGGCAATACGGCAGGGTCAGCTCCGCCTTGATCGTCTGCCCCACCTCGAGTTCCGTGGGGATGAACAGCGCCATGCCGCCCTCGCTGATGTCCGAGCCCTGCCCATACACCGCGCCGCGGTTGGCAAGCACCACCTTCACCCGCACCTCGACCTTGTACCGGCCCCACCGCCTCGTCTTCGCGTCGGAGGCGGTCGTCTGCTTCTGGACGAGCTTATCCATGTGCCTACGTCTTCCTTGACTGCTGACATGCTTGGCCAGAAGGGGGTCTGACCTGGGAGATTGCTGGTGTTTCTGTGGAAAGAATGCGCCTTGCCGCCGCCAAACGCAAGATAACGATGGTAATGCTGGCTCGAGGTCGCGATTCATGCGGCCTTGGGACCATCCTGCGCCGGCTCCTGCCTGGGCTCGTGGGTATCCCACCGCCAGCGCAAGCGGAAGCGCTGTCGCGGCCGCTCCAGGTACTTGCGCAGCGTGATCAGGGCGAACAGCCACAGGCCCAGCGGCAGCACCATCACCAGCAGCCCGGTGGCTCCCAGCCAACCGGCGCGCACTACCGACGCCAGCGACAGCAGAACCACTGCGTGCAGCAGGAAGATCACCACGAAGCAACCGAAGTCCAACATGTTGGCCAGAGCGCGCACTTCGCGCTCCGCGTCGAGCATGGGGCAACCTCCTGCTGCTATCGCAGCAGGCGGCGGACGAGCTTCCAACCGGAATCGGCCCTCGTGGAGCTTCGGCTTCCCGGAACGGGACGCGGGGAGACAGTGATGGAGGAAGGTTGGTAGCGCTACCGGGAATCGAACCCGGGTTTGAAGATTGAGAATCTTCCGTCCTAACCCCTAGACGATAGCGCCACCTGGCGGGACCAAAAAATTATAGCAAAGCCGCTGAAATCGCGGAATCGGCCGCTCTCAGTCGCGCTCGCTCCCGGTCGCCGCGGGATTCGTGACGCCCAGTTCGGTGTGCCGGATCTTGCCGCCGAGGTTGGCGGTGTATCCCATCGCGCCGCTGGTCACGATGGCGCCGAGCACGATGACGGTCACGAACCACCCCGGGACGGCCGGCCTGCGCGCCCACATCAGCAAGCCGAGCAGCGCTATCACCGCCAGCGTTTCCATCGCCGCGAGCGCCAGCTCCGCCGCCTCTTCGTGCGCGGAGATCGTGGCCTTGGAGATCCCCGGAAGATGCTCGACGCCGTCTTCCGCGGGCTCGCCGGTGAAGAATGCGCCCAGCGCCGCGAGTCCGAGGACCACGATGAGCACCAGCGTGGCGCGCATCAGCTCGGCGCTGCGCCGCAGCAGTGCACCCACGAGCAGCAGGAGCACGATGCCCATCCCAATGACCGGCACGTGATTCAGGACGAGATGAAAGTGGAGCAGGTCCATAAGGCACCTCGCACCGACACTAGCTCCGCCGGCGAGCGCCCACCGTGACCCGTGTCACAGCACAGGAAAAAAGCCCGCGCGGAGCGCGGGCTCGGCGGAAGGATCTGCTACTTCCGCTTCAGGACCTCGCGGACCGCTTTCACGATGTGCGGCGCGGTCAGCCCGTACTTCTCCATGAGCTGCTCGGGCGTCGCCGATTCCGCGTAGGTATCGCGCACCCCGACCATCTCGATCGGCACCGGATGGGTCTTTGCCGCGGCGGAGGCCACGCGCGCCCCCAGTCCGCCATCGAGCAGGTGCTCTTCCGCGGTGACGAGGGCGCCGCACTCGCGCGCCGCCTTGGCAACCGCGTCTTCGTCCAGCGGCTTGAGCGTGTGCATGTCCACCACGCGCACGCGGATGCCCTCTTCTTCGAGCTGCGCCTGCGCCTGCAGGGCGTAACCGACCTCGAAGCCGCACGCGACGATGGCGCAGTCGCGGCCCTCGCCGTGGACCTTGGCCTTGCCGATCTCGAAGCTGTCGCTCGCCGAGTACACGATGGGCGCCTTCGCGCGACCGGTGCGCATGTAGCACGGCCCGTTGTGCTCGGCCATGCGGTGCACCAGCGCCCGCGCCGCATGCTCGTCGGCCGGATGGATCACGACGAATCCCGGCAGCGCGCACGCCAGCGCCAGGTCTTCGACCGACTGCTGGCTCGGCCCGTCTTCGCCGATCGAGATGCCGCCGTGCGATCCCACGAATTTCGCGTTCACGTGCGGATACGCCACGCACATCCGCATCTGGTCGTAGCCCTTGTCCACCAGGAAGACCGCGAACGACGACGCGAACGGGATCTTCCCGCTCAGCGCCAGGCCGCTCGCGATGCCGACCATGTTCGCTTCCGCGATGCCGACGGTGAAGAAGCGGTCGGGAAATTCCTTGCCGAACGTCGCCGAGAAGGTGGACTTCGCCAGGTCGGCGTCGATGGCGATGACGTTCGGGTTCTTGCGCCCGATCTCCGCCAGCGCCTCGCCGTACGCCTCGCGCGTCGCCTTCCCCATCTTCAGCTCGAATTTGGTGGTGGTCGCTTTCATCGCTGTGGTCGCCACTCGGTCTCCTCTTAGACGGGTTGGGCTTCCAGTTCTTTTAGCGCGGCCTCGACCTCTTCCGGTTTCGGCGCCACGCCATGCCACTTGATGTTGTTCTCCATGAACGACACGCCCTTGCCCTTCACCGTATTCGCGATGACGCAGGTGGGCTTTTCGGTCTTGTTGTGGCGCGCGTTCTCGAGCGCCGGGATGACCTGGGCGAAGTCGTGTCCGTCGATCTCCACCACGTTCCATCCGAACGCCTCCCACTTCTCGGCGAACGGCTTCAGCGAGAGGATGGTATCGGTCCAGTCGTCGAGCTGCTGCTTGTTGTTGTCGACGATGACGGTCAGGTTGTTCAGCTTGTGGAAGGGCGCGAACATCGCCGCCTCCCACACCTGGCCCTCCTGCGACTCGCCGTCGCCGAGCATCACGAAGGTGTGGTAGTCGAGCTGGTCGAGCTTCGCCGCCATCGCGCAACCGATGCCGATCGAGACGCCCTGTCCGAGCGAGCCGGTCGAGGCCTCCAGCACCGGCAGCATGCGCTTGTCGGGATGCCCTTGCAGCGGCGAGCCCAGCTTGCGCAGCGTGCTCAGCAGCTTCGGATCGATGTAGCCCGCACGCGCGTACGCGGCGTAGAGCGCCGGGCACCCGTGCCCCTTCGACAGGATGAAGCGGTCGCGGTCGCGCCAGCCAGGGTTCTTGGGATCGTGCCGCAGCACGCGCCAGAACAGCGCGGTCAGCACTTCCACTTCGCTCAACGAGCCGCCGGGATGTCCCGAGCCGGCCGAGCCGATCATCTTCACGATGTCCACGCGCAGGGCGCGCGCGATCTGCTTCAGTTCCTCGACCGACTCGACGTTCTTCATCATGCGCGCGGGCTCTCCCCGGCGGCGGCCTTGCGGCTCACCTGCGACTTCTCGCTCGCCGGCGCGTGCTTCTCATCTTTCTGGACGCCGGCTCTCGTCTTGCCGGCGCGCTCGTCCGCCTCGCGCGCCTTGCGCACCACGTACTTCCCTTTCGACGTCAGGAACTTCGCCAGCAGCCTCGCGACGCGCTCCAGCAACACGCGGTCTTCTGCGCCGAAGGCGTTCGGCTGGTCGCTCTCGGCGTCGATCACCCCGAGCGTGCGTCCCGCGATCTTGATCGGCACCACGATCTCCGACTTCGTCTCGAGAAAGCACATCGAGTAGGTCGGGTCTTGCGAGACGTCGGCGATGACCTTGGTGATGCCGCGCTCGCCCGTCGTCCCCACGTTCCCTTTGCCGAAGGCGAAGGTGTGACACGGCGGCACCGGGCCGCGGAATGCCTGCCGGCGCACTTCGCGCCCGACGACCAGGTAGATCCCGATCCAGAAGTAATGGCGTCCCTCGTAGAGGATCCCGAGGACGTCCTCGAACGGCGTCGCGAGCACGCCTGGCTTGGATCCGGCCAGCGCCTTCTCGACCGCCGCCAACACCGCGCGCGCAGACTGATAGCGTTTCACTCTGGTGATCCTGAAAAAAGATTTACTAGGGAACACTCTTAGTTTACCGGCGTTTGCGAGTGACGGCAATCACGGAAGCGGGCATGGATGCAGCGTTTCCTGTGCATTTCTGCCCCCGCTTGTGCAAAACCTGGACCGAACCGGCGCTCCCCGCTCAGCCGGCGAAACCGCGTGACAGCCGGCCGCAAGGTGGGCATAATCGGCGTCCCCCAGGCCGAGCTCTCCTGCGAGGAAACTCTTGCGCAGTTCCTTTGCCATTGCCCACGACCCTTTGTCGCCCGCCTCCATCGACGCGCGGCAGGAGCGGCAGCTCGCCACGGCACGGCTGACACTGACGGCCGCCTCGCTCCTGGCTATCTATCTTGATCCCACCGAGCCGGTGCGCTACGCCCATCTCGCCTACGGCTTGCTGTTGGTCTACAGCGCTTGGAGCATCGCGCTCTTCCTGCTGACGTGGCGCCTGCCGGCCCTGACGCGCTTTCGCGCATACTTTCACACGGTGGACATCGTGTGGGCCGCGACCATCAGCCTGTTCACCGATGGGCCCAATAGCCCTTTCTTCTTGTTCTTCGTCTTCGCCCTGCTGGCGGCAGCCTATCGCTGGGGCATGCGCGAGACGCTGCTGACAGTCTCTGCCGTGATCGGGATCCTGGGCGCCGAGGCCGCGTTGCTCGCCTTCCACCTCACGCCTTTCGTAGTAGGTGAATTCGAAGTCAACCGTTTCATCATGCGCGCCACCTACGCGCTCATCCTCGCGGTCTTGATGGGATACCTGGCCGAGGCGCAGGCGCGGGAACGGCGCACGACGGCCTTGGCCCTGGAACGCTCCCGCATCGCGCGCGACTTGCACGACGGCCCCCTGCAGTCGCTGCTGGCGATCGAGGTCCGGCTCGACGTCCTGCGCAGGCTGGCGAACAGCGGCGTCCCGGAGCGCGAGATCGCCGCGCTGCAGGAGGTGGTCCGCGAGCAAGCGGTCACGTTGCGTGAGGTGATGCACGAACTCAAACCCGCGCCCGCAGACCCCCAACAGCTCAACGAACAGATCGGCAACCTGGCCTACCGCTTCGAGAACGAGACCGGCATCGCCGTCGATTGCGCGGTCGAACTCGATGAGGACCCGCTGGCGCCTCGCTTGTGCGCCGAGCTCCTGCGCATCGTGCAGGAAGCGCTCGTCAACATCCGCAAGCACAGCCATGCGACGCACGTCGTGGTGCGGCTCGGCACCTACGACGGCGGCCTCCGGCTGATCATCGACGACGATGGCCGCGGCTTCCCCTTCCAGGGCCGCCTCGACCACCACGACCTGTTGGACAGCCGCAAGGGACCCATCATGATCAAGGAGCGCGTGGCCGCGATCGGCGGACGGATGGCGATCCAGTCGAGCGCGCGCGGCGCCAGGATCGAGGTCACGTTCGACCGCAGTCGCCAGGGAGTCACCGCATGACCGACCGCATCCGCATCGCCGTCGCCGACGACCACCCCATCTTCCGCGACGGCCTGCGCCGCCTGCTCGCTCTTGAGCCCGACATGGAAGTGGTGGGCGAGGCGTCCGACGGCGAAGAGGCGATCGCCGTGGTCGGCCAGTCCGCGCCCGACATCCTCTTGCTCGACCTGGCCATGCCGCGCGGCTCTGGCCTGGACGTCCTCCGGAGACTCGGCCACGCCCAGCATGGCACCCGCCTGCTCCTGCTGACCGCGTCGATCGAAAAGCCCCAGGTCGTCCAGGCGCTTCGGCTCGGCGCGCGTGGGGTCGTGATGAAGGACTCCGCCACCCAGTTGCTCATCAAGGCCGTCCGCAGCGTGATGAAGGGCGAATACTGGGTGGGACGCGACAGCGTCGCCGACATGCTGGAGTACCTGCGCGACAATGAGGCGCACCCGGCGGCGCCCGGGGCAAAGTTCCGCCTGACGCCGCGCGAGACCGACGTCGTGGCCGCCGTCGTCGCCGGCTACACCAACAGGGACATCGCTCAGAAGTTCAAGATCAGCGAGGACACGGTCAAGCACCACCTCACCAACGTCTTCGACAAGGTCGGCGTCTCCAACCGGCTGGAATTGGCTCTGTTCGCCATTAACCACAAGCTGGTGGACCTGGAGTGACCTGGCGCAGGCGCTGACCGAAGGCGCGATTGCCGCGCCCGCCGCCCTGTACTGGATCCCGTGCACGGCTTCTGTGGCCGGCGCCCGCGTCGCAGGGCATGCCCGCATCGTGCGTGAGACTACGCGCGGCGGCAACGGAGTGAGGCGCTGGCGCGGCTTTCCTCGGTGACGACCTCCGCGCCGCGGCGGCCGGACACCCCACGAAAGTGTGGTAGCTCCCGCCACGAAGCGCTAGCCCCACACCCCACCCCTGTTCGATTGTTGGTCCGCGCATCCATCCCTAGACTCGCGGTTGACTTCCCCACCTCCTCCCAGGGAGCGCAGTTTGCCAGACCCGCGGAACCAAGAGGACCGGGCTCCACGGATGGAGATCCGGCTTCCGTTGCGGTACCGCGAGGTAGGTAAGGAGCAGTGGCTGGACTCGGCGACTCGGAACATCAGCCGCACGGGCCTTCTCTTCCACGGCGACCGGACCTACGCGGCAGGCAGCACGCTCGAGATCGACCTGCGACTCCCGGCGGTGAGGGCGATGCATCAAGAGGGCGCGCAGTTCGTCTCCCTCGGTCGCATCGTCCGCACGGTACAGCAGGGTGAAGCGGAGGGGCGTGGCGTCACCTTGGCAGTGCAGTTCCTCGAATACCAGCTTTCCCGTGGCTCGGGCCACGATTCATGACGGTTTCAAACTTTTGCACGTCACCTCGTCGATGTTAAGGAGAAACAAGAAATGCGCAAGGTTCTGGTAGCGTTCGTAGCTCTGGCCCTCATCGCCGCTCTTCCGGCTTTCGCGGCAGCACCCAAGCCGAAGATGTCCAAGCCGTCCATCAGTTCGGGCGGCGCGGGCGACACCAACATCTTCATCACGTTCGCCGCGGGCTCGCCCACCGGCGCTCCTGCCGGCTTCTCGCTCCAGTGGATGACGCTGGACGACTTCAATGGCCTCTACGGCGGCGCCTGGCCCGCGAACTCTGACACCGCGTTCGGACTCTGCAAGGCGTCGTTCTCTGGCAACGCGAGTGGCTACGCCTACAACCTTGCTGCCGGAACAAGCATTCAGGTCGAGGTCGGCGACTTCCTCTTCGACAACGGCGGCTCCACCAATTGCGCCCAGCCGCTGGCGTGCGGCACCACCTACGTCTTCCGCGCCTTTTCGCACGCCGACAACACCCGTCAGCGCAGCGACTTCAGCGCGACCATCACCGTCTCGACCAGCCCGTGCGAGCCCACCGGTGGCTGCACCTACACCCAGGGCTACTGGAAGACCCATGGCCCCATCCCGACCGGCAACAACACCGACGTCTGGCCGGTGGCCTCGCTGACGCTGGGCAATGTGAGTTACACCGACCTTGAGTTGCAGGCCATCTTCGACAAGCCGGCTCAGGGCAACGGCCTCGTCTCGCTCGCCCACCAGTTGATCGCGGCGAAGCTCAATATCGCCAGCGGTGCGGATGGCACTTCGATCGCTTCGACCATCGCGGCCGCCGATGCCCTCATCGGCAACGCAGTCGTCCCGCCCGTGGGAACCTCCTCCATGTCGGCGGCGTCCACTTCCGCCCTCACCAGCGCGCTGGACGATTTCAACAACGGTCTGACCGGCCCCGGCCACTGCCAGTAGTTGGGCTCGTAATCCCTCGCAGGGCGGCTTCGGCCGCCCTGTTTCTTTCACCTCGCTCCCAGCCGCGCCGGGAATCACCGCTTCCCGTGACGGCGGTCACGACCGGTTGTCGCGAGGCGGCCTAGAATGCGGCCAGGCTTCTCCCCCACTTCATTTGCCGCGGCAGCGCGGCCTCGCCGCCTCCTGCCCGGGAGGCATTTCTATGGACCAAAAGGTCACTCTCACCGACCAACGCACCGGCAAGTCCTACGACCTTCCGGTGACTGACGGCACCATCCGCGCGATGGACCTGCGGCAGATCAAGACGAGCGACGACGACTTCGGCCTGCTCACCTACGATCCCGCCTTCATGAACACCGCGTCGTGCCGGAGCGCTATCACCTTCATCGACGGCGACAAGGGCATCCTGCTGTACCGCGGCTATCCCATCGAGCAACTCGCCGAGCGCTGCAGCTTCCTCGAGGTCGCCTACCTGCTGCTCCACGGCGAGTTGCCGGACGATTCGCAGCGCGAGGAGTGGGTCGGCGCCATCACCCACCACACCATGATCCATGAGTCCACGCGAGACTTCATCGGACGCTTCCGCTACGACGCGCACCCCATGGGCATCCTGGTCAGTTCGCTGGCCTTTCTCTCCACCGTGTACCAGGAAGCGCGCCACATCGAAGACCCGGAGAATCGCAGGCACCAGATCACGCGCCTCATCGCCAAGGTCCCCACGCTGGCCGCGGCGGCGTATCGCCACAGCCTGGGATACCCCTTCGTCTATCCCGACAACGACCTCGGCTACACCGCCAACTTCATGAACATGCTGTGGAAGATGGTGGAGCCGAAGTACCTGGCCAATCCGGTGCTCGCGCGCGCGCTCGACGTGCTCTTCATCCTGCACGCCGACCACGAGCAGAACTGCTCGGCTAACGCCATGCGCTCCATCGGCAGCTCGCACGCCGATCCGTACCTGGCGGCCGCGGGCGCGGCGGCGGCGCTCGCGGGCCCGCTGCACGGCGGCGCCAACGAGGAAGTCCTGCGCATGCTCGACGAGATCGGCAGCAAGGACCGCATCCCCGCCTACATCAAGAGCGTGAAGGAGGGCCACGGCAAGCTGATGGGATTCGGGCACCGCGTCTACAAGAACTACGACCCGCGCGCCCGCATCATCAAGCAGATCGCCGGCGAGGTCTTCGCCGTCACCGGCAAAAACCCGAAGCTGGAGATCGCCATCGAGCTCGAACGCATCGCGCTCGAGGACGAGTACTTCATCAAGCGCAAGCTCTATCCCAACGTGGATTTCTACTCCGGCATCATCTACCAGGCCATGGGCTTCCGGCCGGAGATGTTCACGGTGCTGTTCGCCATTCCGCGCATGGCGGGCTGGCTGGCGCAGTGGCAGGAGATGCTGATGGATGGCGAGCAGAAGATCGCGCGTCCGCGGCAGATCTACACCGGGGCGAAGAAGCGCGACGTCCCGGCGGAACGCCGCGCGCTCGTCCACTCCGGCGGTTGCTAGAAGTAGTCCACGGTCCACAGAAAAGGCGGCCCCGCTCGGGGCCGCCCTTTTCATGGATCGGACGCCTCGGCACAAGCCGCGCGATCACCCGTGCGGCTTCTGTGGACTGTGGACCGTGGACTGTGGACTACTTTGCCAGCGCGGGCGCCGTGCTCGGCGCCCCGCCGCCCTTGGCGGGCGAGGTCACGACCTGCGTCTGGGGCTGCTCGAACCACCCGCGGATCTGCGGCATCACCGCGCGCGCGGCCTGTTCGCCGGCGCGGATCAGCTCCTTGGCGCGCTCGAACCCGTCGTAGGTGCAGCCGTTGCAGTCGGGCTCCAGCACCAGGTCGGCGTGCACCTTCCAGAGCTGGCACATCTTGGATTCCGCGATGGAGAAGCACTGCCCGATGACGTCGAAGATATGCCGCGGCGCCTTCTGCACCCAGTGCGCGCTCAGGTAGATGGCCAGCACGCGGTCGGCCCCCATCTCGCGCAGCGGCTGCGCCGGCACGCTGTGCGCCAGCAGCCCGTCGACCATCAGCCGGCCGTTCACGTTCACCGGCAGGAACATGCCCGGGTAGGCGCAGCTCGCGCGGATGGGATCGATGAGCGGCCCCGACTTGAATACCACCGGCTCGCCGGTCACGAAATCGGTCGCCGAGATGGCGAATGGGATCTTCAGCTCTTCGAAGGTCTTCGCCTTGACCAGCTTCTCCAGGAAGCCGGTCATGCGGTCGTTGGTGGCCAGGCCGTAGCGCGAGAGCGTCCAGCGCGCGAAGCTCGAGAAGCGCACCAGGTGCGCGATCTCTTCCAGTTCCTTCGCGCCGACGCCGGAGCAGTACGCCGCGCCGATGACCGCGCCCACACTGGTCCCCGCCAGGAACGTGATGGGGATCTTCTCTTCTTCGAGGACTTTGAGGACGCCGACGTGCACCAGGCCGCGCGCGAAGCCGCCGCCCAGCGCGATTCCGAGCTTGGGGACGGCGTGGGGGGCTTCCTCAGCAGGTTTGCCGGGGCCGAGAGGACGCGTCAACTCGTCGGTGAAGGCTTTCACCGAGCGACGGATTTTGCCGAGTGTACCCAGGCCCGCGTCCCCCGACGCTCCCGGCTCGTTCACCGGAAGCGCTCAATCCTTAGACGCCGCCGCCCGCCCGCAGGTGGCGTGGGTGCCGCACAAATTGTGCAGCCGGAGCGCCGGCTTCAGCCGGCCGGAGCGGCGGCCTTCCGCCGTCGCGCATCTATGCTACGGTTACGCCGCCCATGCCGCGCCGCTCGTCCAAGACTGCTTCCAAGGCTACAGCACCCACCGCCAAGGCGACGCCCTCCAGCGGCTCCAAGGGGAAGATGGAGCGCGAGTTCTCCGCCGGCGGCGTGGTCGTCCGGCGCGTCGGCAGCGCCTCGAAGACCGGGGAGTGGGAGCTCGCCGTCATCGAGCCCCGCCGCGAGGATTCCGGCGACAAGAACAAGACCGTGCTCGCCCTTCCCAAGGGCTGGGTGGACGAGGGCGAGAAGCCGGATGAGACCGCCTGCCGCGAGGTTTGCGAGGAAGCCGGCCTGGACTGCGAGGTCGTCGCCAAGCTGGGCGACATCAAGTACGTCTACGTGCGCAAGTGGTCCGACGGCGCCCGCATCTTCAAGGTCGTCAGCTTCTACCTGCTGCGCTACCTGGGCGGCGAGATCGGCAACATCTCGGAAGAGATGAAGCACGAGGTCCGCGGCGCCCGCTGGCTCCCACTCGCCGACGCCGAGCGCATGCTCGCCTACAAGGGCGAGAAGGACATGGTGAAGAAAGCGGCGGAGTGGCTCGCCGCGCACAGCGACAAGATCTAGGCCTGCTCTAAAGCGAGCGTCATTCCCAGTCCACCGGACACACACAGCGTCGCCAGGCCGCGCTTCGCGCCGCGCCGCTTCATCTCGTGGACGAGCGTCACCGCGATGCGCGCGCCGGTGCAGCCGATAGGATGACCGAGCGCGATGCCGCCGCCGTTCACGTTGAGCTTCGCGCGGTCGAAGTGCAGCTCGCGGTCGCAGGCGAGCACCTGCGCGGCGAACGCTTCGTTCAGCTCCACGACGTCGAAGTCGGCGAGCTTGAGCCCGCTCTTCTTCTCCAGCTTGGCGATGGCCGGCACTGGACCGATGCCCATGATGCGCGGCTCCACTCCAGCTTGCGTCCAGCCCACGATCCGCGCCATCGGCTTCAGGTTGTTGCGCTTC